>CAYNKN010000047.1:0-13761 GCA_964397805.1 uncultured Chryseolinea sp.
GTTTTTAGAAGTACTAGTGGATAAAAACTAAAGCTAACTTTTTCTGGCAAAGATTGAAATGAACACGTTTGCAAGAAGAGAAAAATTTTATGGTAAGGCTTTTCTTGTTATTACGAGGGAGTGTCTAACCCAAGGTCTGTGTCGACATAGACCTTGTAGGTATACCTGTTGGTAACTAGTTTAATTTGATATTATTTTTTTTAGGAACCGGATCATAGCCATGTGTTCCCCAAGGATGGCATCGTGAAATTCGTTTTATACCTAGCCAAATACCTTTTATAATTCCCCACTCTTGAATAGCCTCAATCGTATAGTGTGAGCATGTGGGCGTGTGCCGACAGTTTTGCCCAAGCAAGGGAGACAAAGTGTATTGATAGATGCGAATGGGAAGTATGAATAGTTTTTTTAATAGATCCATTCGAAAATAATTAGCGTAATCGTAGCGTACTAGTTAATCAAGTGTAAACATAATTTCGCCATCTTTTCCATCTTTTAGCTGAACACCAAGTTTTTTAAGGTCGTCTCGAATTTTATCCGATAGCGCAAAGTTTTTATCTGCACGTGCTTTTTTTCGTAACTCTATCAGCACTGTAATAAGTCCTTCTAATAATTCGTGATGGTGTTGTTCTTCTTCGCGCAAGCCAAGAACATTTTCCATAAAATCGACATAGGCATTCTTAAAGGAATTGAAGGTATGGTTATCAATTTTGGAAAGAGAAATATTGCCCGATTTAAAATCATTGATGCGTGATGACATTTCAAATAGTACCGCTAATGTTTTAGCAGTGTTAAAATCATCACTCATGTTGAAATGTAACTCATCAATTAATTTAGTAATTTCAGTGGTTAGTGAATTATTTTCTTCTCCCTTACCGGGATGCTCTAATTTTTTTAGAATACCCAACGCATTGGATAGACGCTTATAGCCTTTTTCCGCAGCGCTTAGTGCTTCGTTGGAGAAATCAAGTGTGCTGGAGTAATGAGATTGCAACATAAAAAAGCGAACGGTCATTGGCCCGTAACCTCTTTCCAATAGTTCGTGACTACCTTCAAAGAGTTCACTAGGTAAAAACGAATTACCCAGCGACTTGCTCATTTTTTGTCCGTTAACAGTTAACATGTTTGCGTGAATCCAATAGTTAACCGGTTGTTTTCCATTAGCGCCAACGGCTTGAGCAATCTCACATTCATGGTGGGGAAATTTCAAATCCATACCACCTCCATGAATATCGAAGGTCTCACCCAAGTATTTTGTACTCATTACAGTACACTCCATATGCCATCCTGGGAAACCATCGCCCCAAGGTGACGGCCATCGCATGATATGATAGGGGGAAGCTTTTTTCCACAAAGCAAAATCTACCTTATTTCGTTTTTCATCTTGGCTATCCAGTTTGCGTCCGCTTTCCATTAGGTCTTCCAATACACGACCTGATAAAATGCCATAGTGATGTTGCTCGTTATACTTCGTTACATCAAAGTATACTGAACCATTTACCTCATAGGCAAATCCATTTTCCAATAGTCGTTGCGTTATATTTATCTGTTCTATGATATGGCCTGTGGCAGAGGGTTCGATACTGGGCGGTAGAATGTTAAATTGACGCATCACTTCGTGGAATCCCTCGGTGTAGTGTTTTACTACTTCCATCGGTTCTAACTGCTCCAATCTGGCTTTTTTAGCGATTTTATCTTCACCCTCATCCGCATCATTTTCCAAGTGTCCGACATCGGTTATGTTTCTAACGTAGCGCACTTTATAGCCCAAGTGCTTGAAGTATCGGGTAATGACATCGAATGATAAAAAAGTACGCACGTTGCCTAAGTGAACATGGTTGTACACCGTTGGTCCACACACATACATACCTAACGTACCGGGTAATAGCGGTTTAAAAAGTTCTTTGTTTCCGGTGAGGGAATTGGTTAATGAAACAGGGTATTTCTTGATGATATCCATAGTAAAAAATCGGTCGAAAATAGCACTATTCAGTGGACTTTTCTTTGTAAACCAGGTTGTGATGAAATTTATTCCTGACCAGTAAACAAATCAACTTCGCCATCATCATTAAATTTTACCTCCGGCAGTGACGTTCCACAATGTCTATTCAACTGTTCGATAAGATACTTGATAAGTTCTGGTGAGTGGAGTTCTTCATGCTGATGCATAAAAAAGTAGATAGTTTGGATGCCGACTTGCATCCAAGTATGAATGCGCTGAACCCAATCATCAATTCGTGTGTAATCAGTTGGATGTAGACTATTTCCAACAAATCGAATAAATACTTCGGGACTGCTCAAACGCATATGGGCACAATCTCTGCGTCCGCTCGCATCGGTAATAACGGCTCCGGCTCCGCAACTTTCCATGGTATGAAAAAGCTCATCAAAAGCTTCTATGTTACTATACCATTCCGGGTGACGTTGCTCAACAAAAATCTGTATGTCGGTCGGTAACGATTTGATAAAAGCTTGTTGTACAAGAAGTGACTTAGGTCCCATTTGCGGATGAGGCATTAAAAAAACAGGTCCCAGATTTTCTTTGAACTCATAAATGGCTTCTAAAAATGTATCTACTTCTTCTTGCACATCGCGTAACCGTTTATAATGGGTTATGGTTTCAACGAACTTCGGACAAAATTTAAAATTGCTACCTACTTTATCTTTCCAGGTTTTTACCTGACTTTTAGTTGGCATTCGGTAGTAGGTAGCATTGAGCTCGATGCTATTAAAATGCTTAGCGTAATGTGCTAAAAAGTCTTTCTCTTTTGTACCTACTGGGTAAATTTTACCGATCCAATCTTTGCGACCCCATTTTGCACAACCCACATAAAAGGTAGTTGGTTTTTTTGCTTTTTGAGAAGCGAGTATCCGTGTGGTATTCAAGTGATCGGGTGGGAGTGTGAAGTCTATTGTGTCAAGTTCGTGTTGATTAACTTTTCCGAATTCCATGGCTCTTTTTTTAGATTTTCTTTTTTAGAAAAGCACATAAATGCCCCTCGCCTTTTAGTCCAAAAGTAGCGAAGGGCATTTATATGTACACTACACAAAATGTATATCGAATGCTTGAGTTTACTAGAAGCTATCTCAAAAATAGAAATGCAGAAACCACGAAACCACAAAGGTTTACACAAAAAGCTCTACGTAATTTAATCACCTACTTTTACTTGTGGACTTTGTGTATTCTTCGTGTACTCTGAGGTTAAAATTATTTTTGAGATGGCTTCTAGTGATTTATCGTTCAGATTTTTGAAGGTTAACCCACCGTGTTTCTAATACTACGATTGTAATTAGGTAAATGGATACGATAACCAGTGGAACTATTAAAAAGCGGTGCTGTGGAAACAGATACCACGCTGCAACAATCAGTAGGGTTCTTGCTACCGAATGGAAAATGCCAATCCAATGTTGAATAATCCACGATAGAGGCATCCACATTAAGCCAGAAAGTATACCAACCGTTAAGGGTAGCGAAGTGTAATCTTGTTGTAAAAACGGAATGGCAATAGCATAAACCAATAGCGACATGGCAACACTGTAAAAGAAGAGCGTATCAAATGTATTTTTAGGTTTTGACTTATCTATAAAATGCTCACCCGTAAAGCGCGAGATAAAGATGCCTAGGTAGGCAATGCAACCCGTACCAATAAAGACAGCCCACACGAGTTGAAAGGGTAATAAAAATTGACTGGCTATAGCAATGCCTAACCAGACAATAGTACCCGCCAACGGCATAGCCAAAAAGCGTCTATTTGAAAAGTTTACTCGTTGTGCTTCAAGCGATACTGTTTCGTGCTTTATCATGATCTTAGTTTTTCGTTAATGACATGTCAAGCGTTTTGATCCACGTAGAACCATCGCGTGAGTACTCACCAATTTCTACCCACGTTTTCTTTTCGGGATTGATCGTAATTGTGTAGCGCATTTTTCCCCATGATCCTTCAAAACCCCATTGAAAATTTTGAGGGTCTACTATGGTAAACCAACCTTGTGTTGAGCGGCCATCGCTTAGATACGATTGGATTTTATATTGTTGTGTTTCCAAATCATACGAGACAATCCCAAGCGCGTTGTGTACAATCATCTCCTCTTTGGTTTGGTTATCAACTACTTTACCTGTTCCTTCAAATTGTAGAATAGACCCTTCAAGTTTAGTTTGAACGATTTCCTTTACCATTGACTTTTGAGCTGGCCCTGGGCCTGTTCGCATAGTAGACTCTCCATGCCATTCGCCAATCCAGGCTTTAAAGGGTTTCATTTTTTCGCTCAGAATTTGATCTTGTGCTTGATTGATGTTGTGAGCAAGAATGAGTGTTAAGAAGATAAATAGATGTTTCATAAGTTAATAATTGTTTTTAGTTGATTTATTAAAATAAATAGTGATGCTTTTGGTAGGTTGTTCATGCGAATGGCAACATGATTAGTTTCTAATACTGACTCCGGTTGTTTTGGCAATGAGATGATTGAAATGACACAAACCATAACTCCCAGTATAAGTTGTAAGGCTCTTTGTTTTGTTTTCATAATTATAAACTGGTTTATTTTGTAAACTAAAATGATAAAAAATTAGTTGATATACCCTTTTAATGAATTCACATATTCTTCAAATGCCTTCATTCCTTTTTTGGTAACCTTACAGGTTGTAAGCGGTTTCTTTCCGTTAAATGATTTCTCTACCTGTATATAACCAGCCTCCGAAAGTTTGTCTAATTGAACGCTGAGGTTACCTGCGGTAGAATTCGTTTTCTCCTTTATAAAAGTAAAGTCGGCAGACTCCACACTTAGCAAAAGCGACATAACGGCTAGGCGCAATTGTGAGTGAAGTAATGGATCAAGTTCCTTAAACATGCTTTCTCTCTTTTGTATTTCTAAGAATATATCCGGGCAGTAAGTATCCGAATAACATGGCCACACAACCCACTAAATATTGATCGATAGGCGATACCAAATAACAGAGTATACCAGCAATCCAAAACGTTATACCGCCAAAAAGTAATGGCTTAAACCGAATTATTATACCCGATAAAAAGGTGGCAAGCCCTACCGGCATAAGTACAACTCCGTTAACCATCCAATTTATTTTATCGCCTAACAACCAAGCAGGTATAATAGTAATACCTAAACCAATCCATAACCACATGTTTATTTTATCGAGATGGGTAACCACTTGTTTTGATTTATCTTGTTTACTCCCATAGATCATGGTGATTATCCAAGCAGGTATACACAGCAACCAAACCGCTGCGAAATAAGGGGAGTCTGTAAACTTCAGCATGACATACATACCCAGGTTACAAAATGCGATAGTCCATCCCCAAAGCAAAAAATAGAAGCTGCTGTTGCTTACATTTCCTTGTGTTTGGAGAATCATGCTGCTGATGATATCCAAACTTTGTTGAGGGGTGAGATTTTTATTTTCTGTTTCCATACTTTCTGTTAACGATGTAAACATAAACTGGTTTACATTATAAACCAAATAATTTTTAAAACCCCCAAATCGTACTAATTTAGGGCATGTTTACAGGAATAATAGAAGCTTTTGGGGAGATCAAGGAAATTGAATTGGATGGAACCAATCAGCATTTTTGCATTGAAAGTGCCATTAGTGAGGCGCTTAGGGTTGATCAGAGTGTAGCCCACAATGGTGTATGTTTAACGGTTACACGGGTAGAAGCTAACCGCCACTGGGTAACTGCTATTGATGAGACTATTCAAAAATCGAATATGAGCAAACTATTGGTGGGCGATCGAGTAAACTTAGAGCGCTGTATGGTAGCTAATGGAAGATTTGACGGCCATATCGTTCAGGGGCATGTAGATCAAATTGGTATTTGTACTTCCATTAATGATCAGCAAGGCAGTTGGTTATTCGACTTTACCTACGACCCTTTATTCGGAAATATTACGGTAGAGAAAGGATCTATTTGTATCAACGGAGTAAGCTTAACGTGTTTTCAATCAACAGATACCAGTTTTCGCGTGGCTATTATTCCATATACCTACGAACACACTAATTTTAACTCACTTAAGGTGGGTGATTTGGTAAACCTGGAGTTTGATATTATCGGAAAGTATGTAAAGCGACTACTCGGAAAGTAGTTTCAAGTGATTTCCGTTAAGCGTCTATCATTCCAGCGAATAAGCCATAACGATATTCGGTATCCAATAAAACCACAGCCCATACCAACGAGTGCGCCAACTAAAATATCAGTAGGGTAGTGTACACCCAAATAAATTCGGGTATACGTCATTATTGCAGCCCATAAAAACATCCAGCGTATCCATGGTTTTGTAGGCCGAAAGAGTAGGTAAATGAAAGTAGCCGTACCAAAGGTATTAGCCGCATGCCCAGAAGAAAATCCATATTTACCACCAGTATATCCATTTACGATATGTACCAAGCCTTGTAATGAAGGTTCTACAGATGGGCGATAACGACCGAAGTAGGGCTTCATAAAGCCACTAGTTAATTGATCGGCCAATAGTATAGTAACGGCTATGCCTAAAAGAATTGGCCATGATTTCCAACCAAAATCTTTAACAATTAAATAGAGTAAAAAGATATAAAGGGGAAGCCAAGCCAGTGTTTGTGTAATAAACATCATAACCGGATCTAGCCAAGGTGTATGCATACCGTTAAGCCATATAAAAAGGGCCTTGTCCCATTCAATTAGCTGTTCAATCATGCTGATGTTTCTAAATGTAAGCGTTCATTATCATTATGTAGCCAAGCGCACGCCTCATTAAACGTGGTAAAGTAAAGTTGTACTACGCCATACTTTGCCAAAATCGTATTTAGGGTTTGCATGTATACGTGTGTTTGTTCATTGTTTGATTCAGGATGTATACTGGCAACTTTGCGCAAGCCATAGCGTGTTGCTTCTGGAATAATCGTACCGAACATCCATTGCTGATCTTCGGGCGATACATACCCTTGATTAGAAATATCGGCAATGTAATTAGGCGTAGCATAAATTTTTATACACTCTAACGCTTTTTTGAAAACTGTGCGATAATCGTCACTGCTTATAGGGCCATGCCAGATAACGCCTGTAGCATTTATTTTCGCATCGTAAAAGAGTTGGGCACAGGGCTCTGCAAAAAGAATCTGACGTTCAATATTTTCAGGTTCTTTCAGGTATACAGTAAACGTTGTCGATCGATTAATTTCGCTTTCAATCTCTACACTACCACCCAATGCTTCGGCCTGAAGTTTAACTAAATATAACCCTAAGCCTTTACCTTCGGTGTGTTGGTGAAAACGTTTATAGAGTTTAAACAAATCATGCTTATATCTTTTTAAATCGATACCCAATCCATTGTCCATTATTTCGATCACAAAGTACTCGTCTTCTTTGCGTGTAGAAATTTTTATTTCGGGCGATCGTTCTGGCGATCGATACTTAATGGCATTACTTAATAAGTTATACAGAATGCTATTTACCATCGGTTTAACCGAATATAGTACTTGCGCTTCCTCGAAATTTTTATGAATACTGACGTTATGAGCTTCTATTTCTTTTTGAAGTACTTTTTCGATTTCGAATAATTCACTTTCAAGATTTATCTTTTGCCGAGCTTTAGAAACATCATTTCGGATATCAACAATTTGGTTAAGATCAATGATAATTTTATCTAACCGTTTCATCGAGGTTTCCATGTGTTTGAAAAGCTCCTGATTGGTATCATTAAGTGAGGGCTTTTTAATTAATGATGCAAGCCCAAGTAAGCTCGCAACCGGGCCGCGCAAGTTATGCGAAACAGTATACGAAAACTGGCGAAGTTCATTGTTGTACTGAATTAGCTCATGATTCGATTTCGTTAATTCTTCGTTTTTTTGGATAAGCTCAGTTTCTAACGATTGGTTTTGAGAGATCAGGTGCTTTCGATGATCTTCAATAAGGCGGTTAGCCTCTATGAGCTTTTGCTGGTTATCGTGCAGGTGATCGCGCTGTGCTTGTAGCTCTGAACTTTGTGCTTCAATTTCGGCATTACGTTCTACCAGAATTTCGTTTGTTGTATTGAGTTCTTCAATAAGCTCATGATTACGATGTTCACTTCTTTCGGAAACCCACTTTAAAAAACCAATAACACTGGCTTGCATAAGGTAGGTAATCAACATAATAATATTTATGAAGAGGTACCTCATAAAGTAATCAGCTGAATGGGGGTAGGGTACATTAAACCATAAATGAACAGGATCAAATAACAGGAGTATGATGAACGTTCCGGTAGTACAAACAATAAGCTTTTTCTTTTCTTTAAATGAAAATAAAGCCCAAGGAATGGCGCAACCACTAATAATAATAAAGCGGTACGATAAGAAATCTAACTCGTCAATTTTTTCGGGAGCGTTTAGTTTAACGACCACCGAGAGTACGGTAGTGAGAACCGGAAAAAGAAAACTCATCCAAATGCGACTCACATTAATAAAACCATAGCGGTTAAAGAGAATAACACAAGCCGCCATTGCGCCAATAAGTGGTATCGATTTAGTGGCGATACTAAACCCGTACCAGATGGTGTTCATCCCAAACAAAAAAAGGCTTAATAAAAACAATACTAATCCAAAAAGATTAGCTAGGTAAATGCCTCTCTTCTCGGTGCTATTTTCTGTAAAAGAAAGTCCGGTATGGATAAGGGTTCGAATAAAATTCATATCAGGACCTGCATTGTAAATAAGGCACTAAACTTAAGGAAAATACACCGTATTCAGCAGGTGCAATTTCTACTTTGGACATTAAAAATTAAAAAAACCAACATTAATTTACAGCAACGGTCTGTAACCGTTCGGGATTAAACATTTTGTCAATCGTAGCATGAACATGCTCCTTAGTCTGCTGTTTTCTAATGAAATTCCAAGACTTTCAAAAAATAGTTTTTGTACATTGGAGGGTTAAATCATTGTCGCTTTAATTATGATAGAGAAATACGATCTGGTCGTGATAGGCGCAGGCCCATCAGGTTATGCTGCTGCTATGCGTGCCCTTGACTTCAAGAAAAAGACTTTACTCATTGAAAAAAATCATTTAGGCGGAGCAGGTGTTACAAACGGTGCGCTCTCTTCTAAAACATGGTGGGAGCTGTCGCGCGAAGCCTCTTCGTTTCGTAAAAACCTCAAACGATTCAATCTAAAGGCTCCCAGCATTAATTTTCAGGAAATCAGGCAGGAGGTTATACGCGCAGTGGGAGAGCGCATAACTATGCTTGATGAGCATATTACCCAAATGGAGCAATCGCATTATGCTGACTTACTAACTTTTAAAAAAGGTAAGGCAAAATTGATTAGCCAGCACGAAGTAGAAATTGATACTGGCGGTTATAAAAAGGAAATTGTTCACACCGATTATATTGTGTTAGCTACAGGCAGTAGGCCGCGCTATCTTCCTGAATTACCCATTGATGAAAAGCTCGTGATGACGAGTGAAGGTATTGAAGACATGGAAGATTTTCCCGAAAGTATGGTGATTGTTGGTGCCGGTGTAATTGGGTGTGAGTATGCTACTATTTTTTCAGGGTTCGGTAAAACCAAAGTACACCTTATTGATAAAGGTGCGCGTATTCTACCGTTTGAAGATGAAGACATTGTGCATGTTATTGAGCGTAATATGGAAAACAACGGGGTACTTATCCATCGTAATTCTCGATTAATTCGTATGGAGATTAAGCACGGTAGGGTAGAGTATGAGCTCGAATACGATGATACCAGCAAAGAAGTTTTTAATGTAGCCAAGGCACTCATAGCGGTAGGTAGAATACCCAACTATGAAGAGCTGTGGGAAGATAGTGTAGATATTAGTATTTCGAAGCGTGGTATAGAAGATAACGATACACAAACCAATATTTCAAATATTTATGCAGTTGGCGATATTACTTCGGATATTTCATTAGTCAATGTGGGAGAACTAGAAGGACGCTATGCCGTAGAAAAAATATTTGGTAGCCCCAAGCGAAAACTGATTTACGAAAACATTAGCACGATTATGTTTTTAAGTCCGGAAGTAGCCGGAGTAGGTATCAATGAAAACCAAGCGCGTGAAAAAGGTATTGACTACAAAGTAGTAACGTTAGATTACAGCTGTATTCCACGCGCTATTGCAAAACGAAATACACAAGGATTTATTAAACTCTTGGTAACCAATGATGCCGAAATGAAGATTCTCGGTTTAAAGATTGTAGGTAATCACGCCTCCAGTGCCATTCAAGCTGTAGCCTTACTAATTTCTATGGATAAAGGCATTGAAGAACTGGCAGAATGTGTGCATCCGCATCCATCCATTACAGAAGGTATACAGGAGTGTGTACGTATGTTGTTAGGGAAATCACTCTTTAAACCCGATGCGTTACGGGGTAGATTATCTTGTCGAACAAGTACGGATGGCGTGTATTGTGATATACGATTTTAGAAATACGATTTCTCGAAATGATCAAGTAAGATGGCCAACTTATAGTGTAGACTTCACGTTTAGATTTATCGACAAGCAGGTTAATAATAATGACTTCAAAAATCAGTGACGTATGAAAAGAATACTGGTAACGTGTTTATGGGTGTTTGTAGTTACACTAAGCCAAACGTTTGCTCAATCTGTTAAACGACCAACGTATAGCGCCAAGAAGCATGTGTATGAAGAAGTTGATTTGGAAGAAATGATTAGGCGTTACTTTAATAAAGAAATAAGTGCGCATAATTCATTAGAAGGAATCTATTCTGTTTCCTGTGTTATTACTAAAAAAAATCACCAGTTTATTACCGGAAGAGAAGTGGTGCGTAAAGATAATTATGCGCGTGTGGCGATTGTAAAAGACTGGCCCGGTGCTAAACGTGATTTTATTGAAGTATCAATGAGCTATCGCATCGCTAATAAGTATCCAATTGTAGGTGAGTTTGTTACTTTAGCCGAGGGTGTGGGTTTACTGTACAGACATATAGAACCTGATGGAAGGACGCTATCGTATAGCATGGTGCAAGATTCAGCCGAGCTTTTGGAGGGTGAGTATTCATTGGTTTCTAAGCGAAAAATTATAACCTACAAACTCTCCTATTTTAAAATTTATCCGAAAGATGCCCCGCTTACAGTCTATAAAAATTGATCGATGGTGAAAGTCGCTTGACAAAATATTTTTCAGCTTCAATACATAACCATCACATCTTCAAGTTTTTTTCTCTCTAAATCCGGCACGTAAGTTTCTTTCGCTGGATAGCCTATAGGTATCAATAAAAAGGGACGCTCGTTTTCAGGTCGGTTTAATAGTTTACTTAAAAAATTCATTGGACTAGGTGTATGGGTTAATGCCGCAAGCCCTGCATGATGAATAGCGGCTAACAAAAATCCACAGGCTAATCCTACCGATTCACTTACATAGTAGTTGTTTCGTTTTGTTCCATCGGGTAAAACATCATACGCTTTTTTAAATACAATGATTAGGTAGGGAGCAATTTCTAAAAAGGGTTTGTGCCAATCGGTTTGGAGTGGACGAATATCCTCTAACCAGGTTTCGCTCATTCGATTTTGATAGCTTTCGTATTCTTCTTTTTCGGCTTCCTCTCGAATTTTCTTTTTTAGTTGGGCATCAGATACAACACAAAATGTCCACGGTTGTTTATGCGCGCCAGATGGAGCGGTTGAAGCTGTTCTAATAATATTATGAATTACCGATTCGGGTATAGGTGTATCATCGAAATCGCGAATAGATCTACGTTGATTCATCCATTCATAAAATATGTTGCTGTGGGCAATCGTTTCAGCTAGGGTGTAGCTTTTGTGGATGTAGCGTTTGAACGTGAATCCGTCAATGCTTTTTGTATCGTTTTGCATACGCTTGGTTATATAGGCCAAGGTATAAAAATCGCGCTTGTTAAAACATACGCTATCCGACAAATGTGACTTAAGTAGTTTTGCTAACCCCGAACTAATCTTGTTACGTTAGTGATGTTATTTTTTATGATGGCGTTGTTCCAATACATCCAATACATCTTTCAATACAAAATCTTTGGCCGCTAATAATACCAAATAGTGGTAAAGTAAATCAGCAGCCTCGCCTAAAAACAATTCTTTATTGTTGTCTTTGGCTTCAATCACTAACTCAATAGCCTCTTCGCCAACTTTTTGTGCTACTTTGTTTATGCCAGAATCTAATAAGGAATTGGTGTATGATTTACCCGAAGGATTTACTTTACGATCGATGATAATATCTTCCAGAGATTGCACATCCCACCGGTGGTTATCTTCTTGAAAACAGGTGTCTGATCCGGTATGACACGTTGGGCCGTGGGGTGTTACTTTAATGAGCAATGTGTCTTGGTCGCAGTCAAGAATAATAGTATTTACAGTTAAATAGTTTCCACTAGTTTCTCCTTTCGTCCACAGCCGTTGTTTAGTTCGGCTAAAAAAGGTAACTCTATTTTCCTGAATTGTTTTTTGATAGGCTTCTTCATTCATATACCCTAACATGAGCACACGAAGAGTCTTGTCATCTTGTATGATGCACGGCACTAGGCCATTATTTTTACTGAAATCGATAGTATTGGTATTCATACTTTCTTTATTGACGAATGGATATGTCTCTTGCTTTTAAATACGTCTTAAGTTCTTGAATGCCAATTTCACCGAAGTGAAATATACTAGCAGCCAGTGCAGCATCAGCTTTGCCGAGAATAAAGGTGTCCATAAAGTGACCCATATTTCCTGCACCACCCGATGCGATAATCGGAATTTCTAAAAGGTCATGTAGCTTCCGAAGTGGATCATTTGCAAAACCAGCTTTGGTTCCATCGTGATCCATACTCGTAAAAAGAATTTCTCCAGCACCACGATCTTGTCCTTCATGTGCCCATGTAAAAAGTTTTTTATCAGTTGGTTGTTTTCCGCCATGCGTATGTACGATCCATTGATTATCAATTTTTCGGGTATCAATGGCCAACACGATACATTGTGATCCAAAGGCTTTAGCCAAATCGCTGATGAGTTCTGGATTTTTTACAGCTGCTGAGTTTATACTTACTTTATCTGCACCGGCTTCTAGTAATGGCGCAACATCGCGTACAGCACTTATGCCACCGCCAACGGTAAAAGGTATGTTGATATGTTTCGCAATATCTTTTACCAGCGAAGCAAATGTTTTTCGATTTTCATTGGTAGCAGAAATATCGAGAAATACGAGTTCGTCTGCACCTTGTTGTGCATACGCTGCAGCAAGTTCTACCGGATCACCAGCATCGCGCAGTTCAACAAAGTTTACACCTTTTACAGTGCGACCATCTTTAATATCAAGACACGGTATAATTCGTTTAGTTAGCATGCGATCATGTTAAGATTCAACAGGTTGTATGGTGATAAGTTCGGGTAAGGTAATACGGCCTTCGTAAAATGCTTTACCAATAATTACACCGTCAACAGCAATGGCTTTTAAAGCATGTAGATCTTCCATATTACTAACACCACCGCTGGCAATTAATTTTAGTGAAGGAAATAGTTGAAGAATTTTTTTGTACAACGTCACGTTTGGTCCCCTTAACATGCCATCTGTACTAATATCGGTACAGGTTACATAGTGGATACCCACTTCGACATACTGCGTAATAAAGTCTACCAGTGATATGAGGGAGTCTTCTTGCCAGCCACTAATAGCAATCTCTTCATTCTTCACATCAGCGCTCAAAATAATTTTATTGGTACCATATTGTTTAATCCATTCTATGACTTTTTCTGGTTGCTTAACCGCCATGCTACCAATGTTTACTTGCTTAACACCGAGTGCAAAAAG
>CAYNKN010000048.1:0-13225 GCA_964397805.1 uncultured Chryseolinea sp.
CTCCCGAAAAATTCAAACTGGCTTTTTATTTATTTCCATTAAAGGGCAGCAGTCAGATGGTCATGATTACATACCTGTGGCGATTAAGAAAGGTGCTACAGCCATCGTGTGTGAAAAATTACCCGAAGTTATTGACGAAAAGATTACGTATGCCACGGTAAAAAGTAGTGCGCAGGCGCTCGGTATTATTGCTGCTAACTATTTTGATAACCCGGCAGAACAAGTAAAGTTAGTGGGCGTAACAGGCACCAACGGAAAGACTACTGTCGCTACCCTACTATACAAGTTATTTATTTCCATGGGTCATCGCTGTGGATTACTCTCAACTGTAGAGAATAGAATCGGTCAAGATGTTATTCCATCAACACATACTACGCCTGATCCCATTCAATTGAATGCACTGCTTAGGCGAATGGTAGAGGCAAATTGTACGCATGTATTTATGGAGGTGAGCTCACATGCTATTGATCAGGAAAGAATTGCAGGGCTTAAATTTTTAGGGGCTGTTTTTACCAATATCACACACGATCATCTCGACTACCACCTTACATTCGAAAACTATATCAAGGCTAAGAAAAAATATTTCGATGAGTTAAGTAGCGATGCCTTTGCCTTAGTAAATGCAGATGATAAACGTGGCATGGTCATGTTACAAAATACGAAGGCTACAAAATATTCATTTGGGCTTCGTAAGATGGTTGATTTTAAAGGTAAAATTATTACCAACGCTATAGAAGGTCTCGAATTGGAGATGGGGGGTAAGAGTGTTTGGTTTAAACTTATTGGCGATTTTAATGCCTATAATTTACTGGCTGTATATGGAGCAGCCGTATTGATGGGTGAAGATAGCGATGATGTGCTGGTGCATCTTTCTGCGTTGAAGGGAGCCGTTGGCCGATTTGAATTAGTGTTACCCGGATCAAAAGTAATTGCCATTGTAGACTATGCGCATACACCCGATGCATTGAAAAATGTATTAGAAACAATTGCACACTTCCGAACCGGAAGCGAACAAGTAATAACCGTAGTTGGCTGTGGCGGAAATCGTGATACAACCAAGCGTCCCCTAATGGCCTCCATTGCGTGTAGGCTTAGCGATAAGGTATTACTTACTTCCGATAATCCGCGCGATGAAGATCCGATGGCGATCATTAGGGAAATGCAAACCGGAGTTATGCCAACTGAGTTACGAAAAACCGTAGTGATGCCAGATCGTGAGGAAGCAATTAAAACGGCCTGTATGATGGCGCGGGAAAATGATATTGTGTTGGTTGCTGGTAAAGGCCATGAAACCTATCAAGAAATAAAAGGTGTAAAGCATCCTTTCGATGATCGTGAAGTTGTTGTACGCATGTTAAAACTCATGGAGGGCTAGCCGTATGTTATACTATCTATTTAACTTCCTCGACAACGAATTTGATCTCATCGGAGCTGGTGTGTTTCAATACATTTCGTTTCGTGCGGGCATGGCAGCATTTGTTTCGCTTATGGTCACCATCTTTTTTGGAAAGCGGCTGATTAACTTTTTGAGACGAAAGCAAGTAGGGGAAGATATACGTGATCTGGGATTAGAAGGGCAAATGAAAAAGAAGGGAACACCAACTATGGGTGGGCTCATTATTATTGCTGCCATACTTATCCCTACACTACTCTTTGCTAAGCTCGACAATGTTTATATTATCCTTTTAGTAACCGCAACCTGTTGGCTGGGTGCCATCGGTTTTCTGGATGATTATATTAAGGTATTTAAGAAAAATAAAGAAGGTCTTGCCGGTAAATTTAAGATAGTTGGACAAGTAGGGTTAGGGATTATTGTAGCCTTAGTGCTGTACTTTAATGAAAGTGTAGTAGTACGTGAAGTAACCCCAGCATCATTAGCTAGTATTTCGGCTGCAAACTTTCAAGACGAGTTAGACAGCAAGTTGATTTATAAGGACGTTAAGTCAACTAAAACAACGGTTCCATTTGTAAAAAATAATGAGTTTGATTACGGTAAAGTATTTCCCTTTATTCCGACTGAATATACATGGGTAATTTATCTATTGGTAGTAATTGTTATTGTAACGGCTGTCTCTAACGGAGCAAACATAACAGATGGTATAGATGGATTGGCAGCGGGCACATCAGGAATTATCGGATTAACGCTCGCGATACTTGCATACCTCTCTGGTCGTATTGACTTTAGTAGCTACCTTAACATTATGTACATCCCTAATTTGGGAGAGCTTGTAATTTTTTGTACAGCATTTGTAGGTGCTTGCCTTGGATTTCTTTGGTACAACTCCTACCCCGCGCAGGTTTTTATGGGCGACACCGGTAGCTTAACGTTAGGTGGTGTAATTGCCGTGTTAGCATTAGCCGTGCGCAAAGAATTATTGATACCTATTCTGTGTGGTGTATTTCTAATTGAAAATTTATCGGTCATTATTCAAGTATCTTATTTTAAGTATACCAAGAAAAAATATGGAGAAGGGCGAAGAGTATTTTTAATGTCGCCTCTTCATCATCATTATCAAAAGAAAAATTTGCACGAAGCTAAAATTGTAACACGATTTTGGATCGTGGGTATCTTATTAGCCATTTTAACACTAGCAACCCTAAAACTCAGATGATCGAACGGGTAGTCATACTAGGCGCAGGCGAAAGTGGAACCGGAGCAGCATTGCTGGCGAAGGCGAAAGGCTATGATGTGTTCGTATCAGATCAAGGAACTATTCAAGAAAAGTATAAAAGCGAATTACAGCAACATCAAATTTCTTTTGAAGAAGGAAAGCACTCGCTTGATATACTGTGTTCAGCAATCTTAGTTATAAAAAGTCCTGGAATTCCTGATAAAGCTTCAGTGATTCAGGAAATTAAAAATGCAGGTATTCCTATTATTGATGAAATCGAGTTTGCATATCAATTTATTACCGGGAAAATTGTCGCCATAACCGGAACAAACGGTAAAACAACTACCACATTACTTACTTATCATTTATTAAAAGAAGCTGGTTTGCGTGTGGCATTAGCAGGTAATGTGGGTTATAGTTTAGCTCGACAAGTAATAGATCAACAACACGATTGGTATGTTATTGAGATGAGTAGTTTCCAACTTGATGGAACGAAATTATTTAAGCCAACTATAGCTGTATTGTTAAACATTACGCCAGATCACCTGGATCGTTATGAATATGCATTACAAAATTATATTGAAGCCAAGTTTAGGATTGTTCAACAAATGGATGCCAGCGATCACTTTATTTATTTCGCTGATGATGCTGTATTAAATGTAGAAGTAGGCAGGCGTTCGATTATGCCCAACGTAATTCCAATTTCTTTAAGCAGCACTTCGGCATCACCTATTTATGCAGCTGATAATGAAATGCATTTTTCATTCCCACATACATTCAGCATTCATCAATCGGCAACAACCTTAACGGGAGTACATAATCAAATTAACACCATGGCGGCAGTTTCGGCAGCTTCGCTTGCGGGTGTTCACGAAGCATCTATACGTACTGCGCTCAAAACATTCAAGAATGCACCACATCGATTGGAGTTAATCGCTACTATTCAGGGTGTCGATTTTATAAATGATTCCAAAGCAACAAATGTAGATTCTGTAGTGTATGCCTTGGGTAGCTATGAACGACCATTAATTTGGATTGCCGGAGGCGTAGATAAAGGAAACGATTATTCCATGATCAGCGATGTAGTTACTAAAAAAGTAAAAGCACTCATCTGTTTGGGTAAGGATAATAAAAAGCTTGTTAATTTTTTTAATGGAGTAGTTGGTGAAATCCATGAAGTAATGGACGTAAGCCAGGTGGTGCGTCTAGCACTTTCGTTGGCACAAGCGGGTGATATCGTTTTACTATCGCCTGCGTGTGCAAGTTTTGATCTCTTTAGAAATTATGAAGATCGAGGAGATCAATTTAGGAATGCTGTTTTGGAATTGAAGAATGAAGTAGAAAGCCATTTGGTATGAATACATTAAAAACATGGGCCGATAAAAATTTGCAAGGCGATCGCGTTATTTGGGCTGTCGTTTTTGCACTATCACTAATTAGTATATTAGTGGTTTATAGTTCTATCGGTACGCTTGCTTACAAACGCACACAAAGTCCGGAGAGCTTTTTATTAAAGCATACCATTACCGTATTTATAGGGCTAGCGGCCATGTGGTTTGCGCATAAAATTGATTATCGCTATTACTCCAAGCTTTCTAAACTTGCACTTTGGGCAAGTATTCCGTTACTTATTTATACACTTACGCACGGTGTTACTTTAAATGAAGCGTCACGGTGGATTCAAGTTCCTGTTGTTGGTTCTTTTCAACCATCTGATTTTGCCAGTCTTGCATTAATTGTTAACCTGGCCAGTATGTTGTCGAAGCGTCAGCAGCATATTGATGATATCAAGGAATCACTTATTCCTATTCTGTTTTGGTGTGGTACTATTTGCGGATTGATTGCGCTCACGAATTTGTCAACGGCCATACTATTACTCATTACTTGTATACTCATCATGTTTATTGGTCGTGTGCCTACAAAGTATCTGGCCATGCTAATCTTTGTGGGTGTTTTGTTTGGCGCATTAGGTTTGAAATATGGTGTTCGCGAAGAGACAGCAAAAAATCGGGTATTAAGTTTTATAAACGGAAAAGAGTTACCCTTTCAAGCGAAGCATGCACGTATAGCTGTTGCTACTGGTGGCTTTGCAGGTAAAGGCCCAGGCAATAGTGATCAACGTAATATTCTTCCACATCCATATTCTGATTTTGTGTACGCCATCGTTATCGAGGAGTATGGTATGCTAGGTGGTATTGTTGTCATCGTGCTCTATCTCGTATTGTTACATCGAGGAATGAAAGCATCGTATAATAGTGATCGTGCCTTTGGTGGATTGCTATCTGCGGGACTAAGCTTTGACTTGGTTTGTCAGGCCATGGTAAACATGGGTGTAGTAGTGGGGCTAGGTCCTATTACAGGGCAACCTTTACCGTTGATATCTATGGGTGGTACATCGATGGTGTTTACCGGATTGGCTATTGGAATAATATTAAGTGTAAGTCGCGGAGAGCAAGATCAAGAATGGAGGCAAAAGACAACCGAGGAGGTAAAAGAAAATAGAAATATACATACCGCAAAAGCAGCGTAACAGAGTGACAGGAGTAAAACCATATCGCATAATTTTAAGTGGAGGTGGAACAGGTGGCCATATCTTTCCAGCTATTGCTATAGCCAATGCGTTGCGTTTACGGTATGCAAAAATCGATATACTGTTTGTTGGTGCTATTGGTAAAATGGAGATGACACGTGTACCAGAAGCAGGTTATCCCATTAAAGGTTTATGGATTAGCGGATTGCAACGTAAGCTCACCATCACCAATTTACTTTTTCCAGTAAAGTTGGTGTGGAGTTTTATTAAAGCTCGGCAACTGGTAAAAAAATTCAAACCCGATGTAGTTATTGGTACAGGTGGGTTTGCCAGTGGCCCGGTAATGATGGCTGCTAATCAGTTAGGTATTCCTACTGTTGTTCAAGAGCAAAACTCGTTTGCCGGATTGGTAAATAAGCAAGTAGGAAAAAGAGCGACAACGATTTGCGTGGCTTACGAAGGAATGGAAAAGTATTTTCCAAAAGATAAAATTGTTGTTACAGGGAATCCGGTACGAGAAGATATATTAACAGTGGCCGATAAACGAGATGCAGCGCTTCGTCATTTTGGATTTAGTTCAACAACAAAAACACTGCTTATTGTTGGTGGAAGTTTAGGCGCCCGAACAATTAACGAGAGCATCTTAGCGGGCTTCGAAAAATTAGTGGAGGCAAAAATTCAAGTGATTTGGCAAACGGGTAAAGGATACTTTGAAACCTATCGCTCAAAGCTGGATGCATTTGATTTGCGCATTATTCGTGTGCAAGATTTTGTGCGCGAAATGGATTTGGCTTATGCAGCTGCCGATGTTGTTATATCACGCTCTGGTGCGTTATCTGTATCAGAAATCTGTATTGCGAAAAAGCCAGTCATACTCGTTCCCTCTCCGAACGTAGCGGAAGATCATCAAACTAAAAACGCACAGGCGCTAGCCGATCGAGATGCAGCTGTAGTAATAACCGATAGGGAGGCATCAAACACATTGGTTGATGAAGCTCTTCGCTTACTGTTTGATGAAGCAAGAGCAAAACGACTAAGTGACAGTATCGCCTTGTTAGCGAAGCCGCTGGCAACAGAAAGTATAGTAAGTGAAATTAGAAAGATTGTAGAACGGAAGGTTGATGGAAAAGTAGTAGATAAAGCTGCTGCATCATTAAAGTATAGCTTGATTAACGATTAGAATAAAAGTGAAACTGAATCAATACGATAATATTTATTTTTTAGGGATCGGGGGGATTGGGATGAGTGCATTGGCACGCTGGTTCTTAAAATCTGGTAAGCATGTTTCCGGATATGACCGTACACCTACGGTATTAACGGATGAGCTAGAGCGGGAAGGAATGGCTATTCACTTTGATGATCAGGTTGAATTAATTGATGCAAACGTATTAGCCTCTGTTGAAAAGACATTGGTAGTATTTACGCCTGCAGTACCTGTCGATCATAAAGAATATGTTTATCTAAAAGAAAAAGGCTATACCATTAAGAAACGCTCAGAGGTACTCGGATTAATTACAAACGATTATCAAACAATTGCAGTAGCAGGTACACATGGTAAAACAACTACCTCATCGTTGGTAGCGCATATCTTAAAAGAAGCAGGTAAAGATATGGTTGCGTTTTTGGGAGGTATTGCCACTAACTACGCATCAAACCTGGTGATGCATGGTGAGATTGGTAATAAAACGATTGTGGTAGCTGAGGCGGATGAATTCGATCGCTCCTTTTTACGGTTGTATCCAGAGATTGCTATTGTTACTTCAGCTGATGCGGATCACTTAGATATTTATGGCGATCACGAAAGTTTACTTACTTCGTTCAAAGATTTTATTAAGCAGATTAATAGTGGTGGTTCGCTCATTATACAAGAGTCTATTGCAGAACTGTTGGCCGATGATGTGGGGCATGTAACTAAATATATTTACAGCATGAGCCGGGGACAATTTTTTGCCGGCAATATAACCGCGAAGGGCGGATTTTTTGAGTTCGATCTAATCGGTTTCGATAAGGTCGAGCGTGTTAAGCTCGGTGTCCCTGGTTTTCATAACATTGAAAATGCGTTGGCTGCTTCTGTTGCAGCTTATCGTTGTGGTGTAAGTACCAACGCAATTAAACTGGCGCTTGAATCATTCAATGGTGTTAAGCGCAGGTTCGAGTATGTCATTAAAGGTAAGCAAGTTGTTTTTGTCGATGACTATGCGCATCATCCAACTGAGATTGAAGCGTTTTTGAAATCTATGAAATCACTTTATCCAAATCGTAAACTAACTGTAGTTTTTCAACCACACTTATTTTCTCGCACGCGCGATTTTGCAGCCGGGTTTTCGAAAAGTTTAAGTTTAGCCGATGAACTCTACCTTATGGATATTTATCCGGCTCGCGAGTTACCTATACCCGGTGTAGATGCTGATATGCTCATGCCCGATATTACGTGTGCAGTTAAAGTACGATGTGGAAAGCATGATGTACTCGACAAACTTGATCAAACTGATATCGATGTAGTGGTTACTGTTGGTGCCGGAGATATTGATACAATTGTAGAGCCGTTAAAGAAAATGCTGATAAAGAAATATGAAGCTTAAGTTCAACCTAAAACGTGAAACGAAAATCGCTGCCGCGATACTGGTAGTGGTGGGTATCATTGCGTTTACAGAACGTAGGCAAGGTAGCTTAGCGGTACGCGATATAACGGTGAAGCTAGAGAATGTAAACGAAAATCATTTTTTAGACGAGCGTGATATCATCGGGCTGATGGAGCTCGATAAAGAAAATATGCGCGGGGCAAGTTTAGATAAAGTGAACTTGAAGGAGTTAGAAAGAAAAATTAAACGTGAGCCTTTTGTAAAAAGTGTTCAGCTCTATAGCGATATAAAAGGTAATGTGGTGGTGCGTGCTGAAGTGCGAAGACCTATTGCACGTATTATCCGAAGTGATGGGCCTGATGGATACATAGCTGAAGATGGAACAATTATGCCCGTGTCGCATAAGTTTACAACACGTACATTATTGGTGAGTGGTTCGTACATGCGTAAGTTACTTCAGCTGGATAAGTTGACTGATACCGATGAGGGTAAAAATTTGATGGAGCTTATTCAAGTAATTCAGGAAGATGAATTTTGGCGTGCACAAATTGCTCAAGTAGATGTAGACAGTAAACAGCGTATAACACTTTTTCCACAAGTAGGTGATGAACGAATTGAATTTGGAAAACCGGTCGATATAGAAGGGAAGCTGCGCAAGCTTATGATATTTTATCATGAGGTTGTTCCCCGAAAAGGTTGGAACACGTATAAGCGGATCAACCTGGAATATGCAGGACAAATTGTAACAGAGTAACACAAAGTAGAAACTACGAGATCAAAACGAATAAAGACAACCACTATAAAATTTTGAATATGGAACAGGAAAAGATAGTAGTCGGACTCGACATAGGCACAACGAAGATATGTGCGATAGTCGGACGCAAAAATGAATTCGGCAAGTTAGAAGTACTTGGTATGGGCAAGGCCGAATCAGAAGGTGTGGTAAAGGGAATTGTTTTCAATATTGATAAAACAGTATTTGCTATCGAACGCGCTATCCGTGAGGCGGGCGATCAAGCAGGTATTGATGTGGGTGTTGTTAACGTAGGTATTGCCGGTCAACATATCCGAAGTTTTATTCAACACGGTGGTATCACGCGTTCATCGAAAGAAGATGAAATTACAATTGATGATGTAGAGCGCCTTACGCAAGATATGTATCGAATGGTAGTACCTCCCGGTAGTCAAATCATTCATGTGATGCCACAAGATTATATGGTTGATTATGAAGATGGCATTAAAGAACCAGTAGGTATGTCGGGTGTTCGCTTGGAAGCCGATTTCCATATTATTACCGCACAGACTAATGCCATTAATAATATTAATAAATGTATCAGACGTGGCGGTTTAGAAATTGAAGATCTAATTCTTGAACCACTAGCATCTAGCTTAGCGGTGTTAAGTGATGAGGAGAAAGAAGCCGGTGTATGTTTAATTGATATTGGTGGAGGTACTACCGACATCGCTATTTTTTATGACAACATCATTCGTCATACTGCAGTAATTCCTTTTGGTGGAAATATTGTAACCACCGATATCAAACAAGGATTAATGGTATTGCCTCAGCAAGCAGAACAGTTAAAGACACGCTTCGGAAAAGCCATTGCAGAAGAAGCAAGCCCTAATGAAATTGTATCGATTCCCGGTATACGTAATCGTGCCGCAAAAGAAATTTCGGTCAAGAATCTTTCCAATATTATTCAAGCACGAATGGAAGAGATTATTGAAATGGCGCATGCTGAAATTATTGCTTCTGGATTTGAGAATCGATTGGCAGGTGGTATTGTCATTACCGGTGGAGGTGCACAGTTAAGTTGCCTCAAGCAATTGGTAGAATACATGACAGGTATGGATACACGAATCGGATATCCGAATGAGCATTTAGGTAAAGGTAAAATAGAACAAGTTAAAAGTCCGATGTACGCCACAGCAGTCGGCTTGGTATTATCTGGTTTCCGTTCGTTGGATGAGCGCGAAGATCGATACAAAGTGGCACGCGAAGTAGTGAAGGTATCAAAAGAGAAAAAGCCAGTCGTTGCCTCCAGAAATTTCTTTAACGACATCTTGCATAAAACCAAGAGTTTGTTGATTGATGATCTGGATGGAAAAAATGAGTATTAATAAATGATGTTTAAGAATAGGTTTAACCTATGACGAGTTATCGAAAGAACAACCACTAAAAAGTAAAATCATGTTAGAAACAGGATCATACAAATTCGAGCTCCCCAGCGTAAATAACCAACGATCGATCATTAAGGTGATTGGTGTTGGTGGAGGAGGAAGTAATGCGGTGAACCACATGTATAAGCAAGGCATTAAAGATGTTGAGTTTGTTGTGTGTAACACCGATAACCAGGCACTCAATAGCAGCCCGGTTCCTAATAAATTACAAATTGGTGCCAATCTAACGGAAGGGCTAGGGTGCGGTGCTAATCCAGAAGTAGGTAAGCATGCAGCACTGGAAAGTAAGGAACAAATTCGTGAGATGTTGGTGGGTACAAAAATGGTTTTTGTTACCGCTGGTATGGGTGGTGGAACAGGAACCGGAGCAGCTCCCGTTATTGCCAAAATCGCTAAAGACATGGACATCCTTACCGTGGGTATCATAACCGCACCGTTCTCTTTTGAGGGAAAAAAGAAAACATCACAAGCCGAGCTGGGTATGGAAGCCTTGCGTCAGAATTGTGATACGGTATTAGTTATTTTAAATGATAAGTTACGCGAGATATTTGGTAATCTTTCTATTGGGCAGGCGTTTGCACAAGCCGATAATGTATTGACTACCGCGGCAAAAGGTATTGCTGAAATTATTACACTCGCTGGGTATGTGAACGTAGACTTTCAAGATGTGCGCACGGTGATGCACAATGCTGGAGCAGCCGTAATGGGGTCAGCAGAAACACGTGGTGATAGCCGCGCGCTTAAAGCAGCAGAAGGTGCCTTAGCCTCTCCGTTGTTAGATAACCGCGACATCATGGGAGCTAAGAAAATTTTACTTTCTATCATTAGTGGAGTAGAAGCAGAATTACAAATGGATGAGCTTACCGAGATTACCGAATATATTCAAGAGCAAGCTGGTGAAGAGGCCGAGATGATTTTTGGTCATGGTGTTGATCCTGATTTAGGAGATCGCATTCGGGTAACGGTAATTGCCACCGGTTTTCAGGTAGAGTCCAGAAGTGTTGAAAAGAAATCTGATAAAAAAGTATTAGACCTTGATCGTTCCCAAGGATGGTTGTTCACTCCGGATAATTCTGTTAATCAGAAAGGTGATTATGAGGTACGCCAAAAAATGGATCGTAAGGTAGATAGTGCGGATGATCAGCCAACGGAGCGTGAGCTTGTTTTTTCAGGCCCCTTTACACCTGTGCAGGATGCAACTCAGAATTTGCATGACGATGACGGTGAGGATAGCTTATTTGAAGACGATGACTTTGATAACGTAACGGAGCAATATGGCGATCAGATCATCAATGAAGATGGTATGATGGAAGTACGCAATACACGCCAGCGTTTAGAGCAGCAAGCGCAAGAGCGCAAGGATAAATTAAAGCAAGCACGTAAGGGAGAAATGACGAAGGAAGAATTTAATGAGAAGTGGGCATTACCTGCATACTTAAGAAGAGGCGTAAAAATGCAAGATGTACCTCACTCTGCGGAACCATTTATTTCAAAGTATAACCTGAATGATGATAACAGCTTGTTAGGAAATAATAAATTTCTACACGACAATGTAGATTAATTGAAGACATGGCATTTCCGGTACGACAGGTGATTTACTCCATTCGTAGTGGTTGTTGGTGGTAAATATTTTTAGCCGGTACCGGAGTGCCAATTTTTTAGACGTAGTGTGCGCCATTTTTTGTTTGCCGTACTGGTTTAAGCGAACAGCGCAAGTAAAGTGTGAATGCCGAACGTTAACCGCGTTCGGCATTTGTTTTATTGGTATAAATGGAAAACCAGATTAGAATTTTATTAAAGTAAAGCGAGTTTAAGCTTTTAAAATATCAGGCACTCATCCGGAGTACTTAAAGACATGTTGCTCAAGCCAAGCCTTATAAAATGTAAAACCCATTTTTTGCCATTAATTTTCAATACTTAACAAGTCTTTTTTTCAACGATTCGATTTTTGAATAATCCGTTGGTGCTATGAAAAAGGCTTGGATTAGATTTTTTTAATCTCTGTAGTGTCCGGTAAAACTGCGCGTATTCCATTGGCCTTAAAGTTGTAAATGCATTATTGTCACTAAACTTTTAGGTTATGAAATCGCCTAACAATTACTGTATACACAGTGGCATTTTAATTAAGGCGATTCAATATGACTGCTAAAAAATAAATTACTAACATATGAAAACGCTCGCACCAATCTTCTTATTAATTCTTGTTTCTGCCTGCGATGTTTATTATATCGAACCACGATATGATGAGCGTGACAGGGTAACGGGTTACTACACTGTTCGGGAGTTTAGTAGTACCTATAATGATGTGGTGTATTACACCATGCAGATTACACGTTCGGGAAATAATCAACGCGTTTACCTACACAATTTTTATGGGGCTGATATCCGCGTGTATGCCATTTTTGAATTCGGACAATTAACCATTCCGTTTCAAGTAGTAAATGGATACGAAGTAGAAGGTTCTGGTAATATGGTTGGTTCTGATATTCAATTGAGTTATCGGGTTAGAGATCGCCACAATAATACCCGAGCTGATTTTTGTAATGCGGATGCGCAGCGCGATTTTTAACGATGCTGAAAGTAAATAGGTAGTTTTATAAGGGATAATAAAAAAGCAAGCTGAGTAAGATACCTTCACTCAGCTTGCTTTACGTTTAAGCTATTGGGTCAGTTATTTACTGCAATAGAACTTACTGTATAACAATAGTTACTTTATTTATTTTGTTTGCTTCAAGCTTCCCAATTTTTTCTCCGCCACCTGCATTGTCTTTATCACCTTTACGAACAATAACGTAATACGGCATGCTCTTTAATTCTTTTAACTTCAGGTAGCCTTTGCTATCTGTTACTCCCTCGGCTACAATATTTTCTTCAGCATTGTAGTCTTCTTCTTTTTCGAAAAGCCAAACAGTTGCACCCTCTACTGTATTACCGGTTTCATTCCGCACAGTAATATTGATGGAAGTTTTAATTAATTGAAAAGCACTTAGTCCGCTGATCAAAACAATGAAGATACTGAAGGCAAAAACTTTTTTCATACTATTATTCTGTTTACAAAATTTGATAATAAACGCTTATCGAAGTAATACAACTCCACCTCTTTTTTCCTGAATTCCTTGGTCAGGTCGATACGAACTCTTGTAGCGTACTACATAGGAGTAGGTTCCAGCAGGAAGCTGTTGCCCCATGTTATTGTTGTATCCACCATTCCAACGGAAATCGCGTTGGGTTGTTTGGTAAATCATTTCACCCCATCGATTAAAAATGATTACTTGAAACGCATCATCATCAATGAAGAAAGTAAAGAGTCTAAAGTTTTG
>CAYNKN010000049.1:0-13181 GCA_964397805.1 uncultured Chryseolinea sp.
AACAATATCATCATTTCCATGACTAATACCACAGGGCAAGTTATTTCTTGGGCTTCTGCTGGTAAAATGGGTTTTAAAGGATCAAAGAAAAACACTCCATATGCTGCACAAGTTGCTGCTCAGGATTGTTCGTCAAAAGCTTTTGACCTTGGATTACGTAAGGTAGAGGTTTTTGTAAAAGGCCCAGGTTCAGGAAGAGAATCGGCAATTCGTACCATACAAGGTTCGGGAATTGAGATCACCGCCATCCGCGATGTTACTCCACTTCCGCACAACGGTTGCCGTCCTCCAAAGAAAAGAAGAGTATAATAGAAGATTAGGTTTGTGTTAATGGGCAACCATGAACAGTAAAATCAAACGCGTAAAACAATAATTGAAATGGCACGATATACAGGCCCTAAAGTAAGAATTTCAAGACGCTTTAACGAGCCTATTTTAGGTGATAACAAAGCGCTTCAAAAGAAGAACTATCCGCCCGGTCAGCATGGTCGCGGAAAAAAGCGTAAACAATCTGAATACGCAACGCAGCTTGCTGAGAAGCAAAAAGCAAAATATATCTACGGCTTATTAGAAAGACAGTTCGCAAAGTTGTTTGATACAGCAACACGCAAAAAAGGTGTTACTGGTGAGATCTTATTACAATTGTTAGAATCAAGATTAGATAATACCGTTTACCGTTTAGGTATCGCTCCAACACGCAGAGCTGCTCGTCAGTTAGTGTTGCATAAGCATATTTTAGTAAACGGAGAAGTGGTTAACATTGGATCATATTCTTTGAAGCCAGGTGATTTAGTTGCCGTACGTGAGCGTTCTAAATCATTAGAGGTTGTCACCAACAGCCTGTCTTTACAAAGTGCAAAGAAGTATAATTGGTTAGAGTGGGATGGTAGCGAAATGACAGGCAAGCTTGTTAATGTGCCGCCTCGTGTGGATATTCCTGAAAACATCAACGAGCAACTTATCGTTGAATTGTACTCTAAGTAATACTAACATTTAATAACACGACTATGTCAATATTAGCATTTCAAATGCCAGAAAAGGTTGTCATGGAGAAGTCCGATGATTTTCACGGTCTCTTCACGTTCAAACCACTGGAAAAAGGATACGGTGTTACTGTAGGTAATGCCTTGAGAAGAATTCTCTTGTCTTCATTGGAAGGATATGCCATTACGGGTATAAAAGTTCCTGGAGTGCTTCACGAGTTCTCAACGATAGAAGGTGTTGTAGAAGATGTTGCTGAGATTATTCTAAACTTGAAGATGGTTCGCTTCCGTAAGGTTGCTGATAATTTTGACTCGAAGATTACTGTAAGTATTAAAAAGCAAAAGCAATTTAAAGCTGGCGACATTGCTAAGTTTACAACAGCTTTTGAAATCTTAAATCCGGAGCACGTTATCTGTAATTTAGATGACTCATCACAAGTAGAGATTGAGTTAAACATCGAAAAGGGCAGAGGATATTTACCGGCTGAAGAAAACAAGCCAACAGAGCAAGTATTCGGATTTATTCCAATAGATGCTATTTTTACTCCGGTTAAGAATGTAAAATACAGTGTAGAAAATACACGTGTTGAACAGAAAACTGACTACGAAAAACTAGTTATTGATATTGAGACTGACGGATCTATCCATCCAGAGAAAGCGTTAGAAGGTGCAGCTCATATTTTAATAAAGCACTTTGCTTTATTCTCCGATAAATCAATGGAGTTCGAAACTGAAAAGCCAGATGAAACTCCTGTTGACGAAGAAATGCTGCACATGCGGAAGTTGTTGAAAACAGCTTTGCATGATTTAGATCTCTCTGTACGTGCTTACAACTGCTTGAAAGCAGCTGACGTAAAAACATTAGGAGATTTAGTAGAGCTAGAAATTTCAGATATGATGAAGTTTAGAAACTTCGGAAAGAAATCTCTTGCTGAATTGGAGCAATTAGTAGCAGATAAGAGCCTTACCTTTGGTATGGACTTAGTGAAGTATAAACTTGATGAAGATTAAGAAATCATGAGACACGGTAAAAAAGTCAATCATTTAGGAAGAAAAACTGCGCATAGACACGCATTGCTTTCTAATATGGCTTCTTCGTTAATTCTAAATAAAAGAATTACTACTACGGTAGCGAAGGCAAAAGCCCTCAGAAAGTATGTAGAGCCTTTGCTGACAAAAGCTAAGGATGACACGATGCACTCCAGAAGAACAGTTTTTTCCTACTTACAAGATAAGGAATCGGTTAAAACGTTATTTGGTGAAGTGGCTTCTAAAATCACAGACCGCCCAGGAGGATATACACGCATTATTAAATTAGGCGATGTGCGTTTGGGAGATAATGCAGAAATGTGTTTGATTGAATTAGTAGACTTCAACACACTTTACTCAAAAGAATCAACTGCGAAAAAGGCTAAGACTCGTAGAGGTCGTAAACCTAAGAAGGCAGAAGGTGTTGAGGATGCTCAAGTTGTAGAGAACACAACAGAGACTGCCGAAGAAGAAGTGAAAGCGGTAAAGAAAGAAAAGAAAGCTCCTAAAAAGGATACTGAATAGGTGATTTCGGAAAAACGATATAGAAAGGGATTGAGCCACGGTTCAATCCCTTTTTTTATGCTTCAATCGTTCGCAGAAAAACGCATATTTTCCATATTATTCCTCAGGTTGATCACGTATTTTTGAATCACATATGACACAAAAAAAAGCTTACTTACTTCTTGAAGATGGATTGCTGGTGGAGGGTTCTGCCATTGGAAAATTAGGCACATCGGGTGGCGAAATTTGTTTCAACACCGGTATGACTGGTTATCAGGAAATTTATACAGATCCATCTTATTTCGGTCAAATCATTGTAAATACTACTGCACACATTGGTAACTATGGTGCCTTAGATGAAGAGCAAGAATCTGATAGCCCCAAAATTTCCGGCATTGTTGTGAATGAATTTGCCAAGGAATTTAGTCGAAAGGCGGCAACTGAAAGTTTGCAGCACTATTTGGAGCGTAATGGTGTGGTTGGTATTGCCGATGTGGATACACGTATGCTTGTGCGTTACATTCGAAGTAAAGGTGCAATGAATGCCATTATTTCATCTGTGCTTACTCCTGAAGAATTGAAATCAGAAATCAAAAAGGTACCTTCAATGGATGGCTTGGAGCTCTCTTCTCGTGTAACCACATCCGAATTTTATGATGCAGGCGATTCATCTTCATCCGTTAAAATTGCAGTGCTAGATCTGGGTATCAAAAAGAGCATCATTACAAACCTAACTTCTCGTGGCTCTTATTGCCGCGTGTTTCCAGCGAAAACTTCATTTGAAGAAATGGCTGCTTGGAATCCCGATGGATATTTTATTTCGAATGGCCCGGGCGATCCGGCTGTTATGACCTACGCTATTGATACTGTAAAAAAAGCACTCCAATCAGGTAAGCCGTTGTTCGGTATTTGTTTGGGACATCAGTTGTTGGCATTAGCTTGCGGATTAACAACCTATAAAATGCACCACGGCCATCGTGGATTGAATCATCCGGTTAAAAACCTGATCAGTGGATTGGGTGAAATTACTTCGCAAAACCACGGCTTTGCAGTAAGAGATGATGGTCTCGATAAAAACACCGATATAGAAGTAACGCACCGTCATTTAAATGACAATACCATTATGGGTATTCGATTAAGAAATAAAAAAGCTTTTTCAGTTCAATATCACCCTGAAGCATCACCGGGTCCGCACGATTCACGTTACTTGTTCGATCAATTTTTAGAATTAGTAAAAAGCTCCATACTCGAACCAGCTTCTGCTTAACTTTAAAAGAAACAACCATTCATTTACAATCTATAAATTAATAATCCCATGAGTTTAATCGAAAGTATTCACGCCCGGCAAATTCTTGACAGCCGCGGTAACCCCACTATTGAAGTGGATGTAGTAACGGAATCAGGAGCATTCGGCCGTGCCGCTGTACCTTCTGGAGCTTCTACAGGAACTCACGAAGCGGTGGAACTACGTGATAACGATAAGAAAAAGTATTTAGGTAAGGGTGTTTTAAAAGCAGTGAATAATGTAAACACAAAAATCGCTGCCGAGCTGGTTGGGTTTAACGTGTTCGAGCAAAATTTGCTGGACAAAATTATGCTTGAGCTAGATGGTACACCGAATAAAGCAAAGCTAGGTGCTAACGCCATCTTGGGTACTTCATTAGCCATTGCCAAAGCAGGAGCCATTGAAGCAGGCATGCCTTTGTACCGATACATTGGAGGTGTTAATGCGAATACCTTACCGGTGCCGATGATGAATATTTTAAATGGTGGTAGCCATGCCGATAATGCGATCGATTTTCAGGAGTTTATGGTAATGCCAGTAGGGGCAAGTTCATTTTCTGAGGCACTTCGAATGGGTGCAGAGGTATTCCATACCTTGAAAAAAGTTTTACACGATAAAGGTCTATCTACTAATGTTGGTGATGAAGGTGGCTTCGCACCAAATTTAGCTTCGAATGAAGAAGCTATTGAAGTAGTATTAAAGGCTATTGAGAAAGCCGGATTTAAGCCAGGAGTAGATATGTTTATCGCACTTGATCCTGCAGCTTCAGAATTCTTCGATCCGAAAACAAAATTATATCACTTTAAGAAGTCATCAGGCAAAAAATTAAAGCCTGCTGAAATGGCCGCCTACTGGACTAACTGGGCGAAAAAGTATCCCATTATTTCATTAGAAGATGGTATGGCTGAAGATGATTGGGCTGGCTGGAAAGCGTTGACAGAAAGTATTGGCGATAAGGTACAGCTGGTGGGCGATGATCTTTTTGTAACCAATGTAAAACGTTTACAAAAAGGTATCGATGATGGCGTAGGAAATTCCATCTTAATTAAAGTGAATCAAATTGGTTCATTAACAGAAACTATCGATGCTGTTAACTTAGCAAAACGCAATGCCTATAAATGTGTTATGTCACATCGTTCTGGTGAAACAGAAGATAGTACCATTGCCGATTTAGCAGTTGCACTTAATACTGGCCAAATTAAAACGGGTTCGGCTTCACGTTCTGATCGCACGGCCAAGTACAATCAATTAATTCGAATAGAAGAAGAGTTAGGTGAAGTAGCATACTTCCCGGGCAAAAACTTTTAATCTCAATATATCCTTTTTTAAGAGCCAGCAACATCTGCTGGCTTTTTTCGTTTTCACGGGGTGTGATAGAAATAGCATGTTGGGCAGCTATCAAATAATTCTCTATCTTCGTTATACTTTTTAATCTTATGTTTAAGAATCTACCTAAGCCCCTTCGGAGTTTCTACTTTTTAACCACCTTCTTTTTTTTAAGTTGGATGGTAGCACTTGACTCCAATAATTTATTTGCACGCTACCAACTGAGTTCTAAGTTGCGCTCGTTGGAGAATGAAAAAGTATACTATGAAGATAAAATACAGGAAGTGCAAAAAGACAGAGATGAACTTTTTGGTGATAAAGAATCTGTTGAAAAATTTGCGCGTGAAAAGTATTTAATGAAAAAAGAATCAGAGGATATTTATATAGTTGCGGAAAAATAATATGTGTTATGCGAGTACTAATTAGCTTTCTTCTTTTAGTAAGTATTGTCTTTCAACTTAAGGCACAACGTGACGTGGATGATGATGCTAGTTGGTCATTTCGTGACCGTGCCTATACAGGTCTTGGGTTAGGTGGTTTGGGGTTAGGTCAAAGTGCTTTTTTAGGTAGATACTTCACGGTTGGTGTATCGGCTCAACAAGGTTATATGATTACGAAAGGATTGTCTTCTGGTGTTGGGTTCGAATATCAATATACTAACTTCAGTGACTTACGGGTAACGCAGCAGCAATATGGTGTATATCCGTTTATCCGCCAGAATGTATTTCGACAATTTTTTGTGCAGGCTGACTACAATTGGTTTTGGATTTCGGCAACCGAGCGGGCTAACGTGGCTAAGGGTGGACCTTTTGAAAGATTTTTTTTAGGAGCTGGTTATTCTACACAAGCTGGCAGAAGGGGTTACATGAACTTCTTGATTTCGTATGATTTTTTATATACAAACACAAGTATATTCGGCTCTCCTATTTCCACAAGGCTGTTTTTTACTTTCTAAAAAATAACACCAAATTTTGTAGCCAACTGGTTTAAGTCATCAACTACTTTTTCATTTAGCGGTATACCTACTGTTTTTCGTTGAGCTTCCATTTCACGTTCTGGATCTCCAGGTATTAAAACTTTATCATAACCCGGTGCAGGTGTAGCAGATCGGAACCTCGTAATCCATTGATCCATGTGCTTTTTAAATTCTTCTGCCGGACGAAACGCATCAATACGCATGGCACCAAAAAAATGACCGATACCTTCACCTACCGGATCATCGGGTGGATTGAGAAAGGCTACAAACGGAGGTGCCCACGGACCATAGTTCGCACCCGATAAAACGGCTGAAAAGATATCTACCCAAGCACCAAGGCAATAACCTTTATGACTACCATGCTCGCGATCGCTACCTAATGGTAGTAGCGCTCCACCATGACGTGTTTCGTTCGGATCGGTAGCGGGTTGACCTTCTTTATTTTGAATCCAACCAACAGGTGCTTGTTCATTTTTTCGTTGCAAGATTTCTAATTTACCATTGGCCGCAGTAGTGGTTGCAAAATCGGCTACAAAGGGTGGTTCCGTTGCAGCAGGTATTGCGATAGCAATAGGGTTAGTGCCGAGTAATCGCTCAACAGAAAAAGTAGGTGCTACTAACGGACTAGCATTGGTCATGGCGATACCAATCATATCATGTTCCAATGCCATCATTGCATGATAGCCGGCTATACCAAAGTGATTTGAATTTTTTACAGCCACCCATCCTGTACCTGCTACGTTCGCTTTTTCAATGGCCACTTGCATAGCATAAGGCGAAACCACTAATCCAAGACCACGGTCACCATCAACAACAGCTGTACTTGGGGATTCATGCACGATGCGAATAGTTGGTGTTGCATTTATGCGCTTGGCCTCCCAAAGCCGAACGTACCCAGAGAGCCTGGCGATACCGTGTGAGTCGATGCCACGCAAATCGGCTTGTAATAATACCGATGTAGCTAATGTGGCTTCTTCTTCTTTGCATCCAATTTTTCGAAAGATTGATAAGGCGAATTGGTGAAGGTGTTGGTATGTAAAAATCGAGTCGCTCATAAGCCAAAGATACGGTGTAATTTAAATAACCTGTTTATAACAGTGGGGTGGGTTTCTATATTTTGGAAAACAGGTTATCGAAATTCTCCAATTAGGGAATTTCAATTCGAACATTTAAAATACAGTTTGGGTAATGTATAACTTAATAAGTGGAAGGGCGGTCTTACTTAATGGGTAATTTGATGCTAAAGTACTGTTGTTATCAAACTTATTGTGTGAATTCATCTTACTTAATCTTGGAACTTAAGAAACCGTATCATCAGGCATCAGATTTGTCAAGCCCGTTTACCTGCTAAACCTAGGGCTTGTTTTGAGAATTAAAAATTATGCATACTTTGTGCAGCAATGGATTTCGATCCAATTAACTTTTTATGGATTTATAGGATGTTAACCGTCATGTTTTATCACCCCTCTCCTTGTTAAATAACTTTTCTAACCTATCTAAAATTTAGCCGATGCTAAAGAGAATTTTCCGCGCGCTACTTATTGGTTTTTGTCTGTTTCCCGGTATTGCCCAATCGCAAGACTTGGATTCTTTACTTAATCTCAATGCGTTTACTGCCGAGAGCGAGCTGCAAAAAATGTTAAATAAAAATGTAGCAGTTTCAACGCAAAATTTATCGACACGCGAAACACCAGGAATTATTAGCGTAGTAACTGCCGAAGAAATCCAAAATAGTGGTGCGCGCGATTTAATTGATGTACTGCGAATGGTTCCGGGTTTTGATGTGATGCAGGATTTGCAATTTGTAGTAGGGATTGGGTTGCGCGGAAACTGGGCTAATGAAGGTAAAGTATTAGTTTTGTTAGATGGGCAGCCCATGAATGAATTATTGTACCAAACGGTAGCGTTGGGTAATCGCTTCCCGGTAGATGCAATAGAACGTATAGAAATTATTCGTGGTCCGGGCTCGGCTATCTATGGTGGCTCAGCCGAATATGGTGTTATTAATATGGTTACTAAAGCAGCTAGTTCGCTAAATGGTGTTGCTGTTTATGGAACAGGTGGGTTTCATGCCGATGCTACAGGAAGATTAAATGGTGGAGTAATGGCGGCACAAAAAGGTGAAAGTGTTTCGTGGGACTTATCCTTCTTTAAAGGTAGGGGTATTGTTAGCGATCAACCTTATCAGGATCTTTATCAGGATGACGATGTGCAAGATCTAGCGAAAGTAACCCGAGCCGATCCGATGAATATCAATGCCGGATTAAAAATTAAAGAATTTCAATTGCGGACCATGTATGATGTGTATGAAACATCTGATCCGTTTACATTTATATCATCCAAAAACTTTTTTGCAGATGCTCAATACCTTTGGAAGATAAATGAGAAACTTTCAGTAACACCCCACTTGCGGTACACTAATCAAGTGCCCTGGGCTTTTGGTAATCGCGAAACAAATGAATACGATTTGCAGGTTCGAGCAACACGCATGCAAGGGGGTGCTACGGCTAATTATATTTTTTCTCGTAAAGTAAGCGTTACTGCAGGAGCGCTATACTTTGCCGATAACGCTACTGATTTGTTGGAGAGTCAATACTTTGATGGATCAGACACCTTCTCTATGTACAACTTTGCCGTATTTGGACAAGGTCTTATTAAACATCGATTGGCCAACGCCACAATTGGCTTTAGGTATGAGCGAAATAATTTATATGGTGATGCATTTGTTCCGCGATTAGCGCTAACAAAGAAGATTGAAAATTTTCATTTTAAAGTTTTATACAGTCAGTCGTTTAGAGCTCCTTCTATCGAGAACGTTAACTTATCGAAAGATGGTGATATCAAGCCCGAGAAATCAGATGTGTTTGAGTTAGAGTTAGGCTATCAGTTTACACCTCAAATGCTTCTTGCTGTTAATGCTTTTAGCTTAGAAACTCGTGACGTTATTATTTATAGTGCCGAAGTAATTGATAACAACAATACCTTAGAGGGGTACGAAAACTTTAATCGTTCGGGCACACGTGGTATAGAAGTAGTTTATAGTATTCGACAAAAAAATTGGTACGCGAATCTCTCGTATTCATTTAGTCAAGCGATTAATAGTAATACGGTGGATTCGTATCAAGTTCCACAAACTACACGTCAGTTTGTAGGCGCACTCGCCAACAAAATAACGTTGAATACTAATTTTCACTTGACTAATAAGTTAACCTTCAATCCTACATTTATTTATGGAGGTAAGCGTTATGCTTTTACTACCACCACCGATGATGCTGATGCTGATGGGTTTCCGGATATAGACGATGAAGGTGAGCCTGTCTTTACACCCGTGGCCAACAAACTGGATCCCTTTATTTTAGCCAATGCATTTTTAAACTATAGAAACATAGTCCCTGGGTTAACGATAGGGGTAGGGGTGTTTGATTTATTTAATCAACGTCCAGCTATTCCACAGGCATATAATGGCGATTTTGCTCCTATACCCGGAAGAAGTCGTGAATTGGTTATCAAACTTTCTTATCAACTTAACTTTAAAAAATAAGTATGCGCTTACTTCACTGCTACCTTTGGTTGGCTGCTCTGTTATTTATACCCGAAGCAAAAGCACAAACAACAAATTATCAGGTATATGCCTTGTTTGTTATCAACATAGCCAAGTATTCAAGTTGGCCATCATTGGGAAATGAATTCCATATTACGGTGGTTGGCAAATCTAAAGTTTACGATGAGTTGATGAAACAAGCAGGAAAAAGTATCAATGGCCACACCTTAAAAGTTACCTTGGTTGATAACATGAGTGAAATTGGCCAACCCAATATTATATATCTAGCAGATGGAAAAAGTAGTATACTGGAAGATATATTAAAGGCTACAGAAGGGAAAGCTATTATGGTTATTGGCGAACGCGAAGGGCTGTATAAAAAGGGAGCCGGATTTAGTTTTGTGATTATGGAAAACAGTACGTTGCGTTATGACATTAATAACACCGCGCTTGAAAACCGACAAATAAAAGTATCTAAGAATTTAACTGCATTGGCGAACGCTATGCTTTAAACAGTTTGCTGATTAGTTTTTTGTAGGGCTTCAATCAATGATGCCAATACCCCTTCTTTAAGCGCATAAGTAGATACTCGAATTCGTTCAAACGGATGATGTTGTAATAAGTAATGCACTAAACAGCTCGCGACAACAATCATATCTACACGCATTTCAATCATGCCCGGAATGATCAAACGTTGTGAGCGGTTCTTGTTTAACAAGTCATGATAGATATCATAAAAACCGGGCAGCGAAAGAGGGGTTTCTACTTCCTCGGCTGTTTTGTGAATGTCATACTTCAAACAGAAAATATCACTCAATGTATCAAATGTTCCAGATGAGCCAACCAAAACAGAACACTTGAATTTAGACAATGCTTCATATAAGGGTTTTAAGGTTTCACCGAAATAATCATTAAGTGAGTTGATTTCTTCAAGCGAGATGGGGTCATTTTTTTGAAATTTTTCGAGTAGTCGTTGAGCACCTATTTCAAAACTTTGTTTCCAATAAATGGTTGAATTATCACCAATAATAAATTCGACACTCCCGCCACCGATATCCACGATCAATGATTTGTCTTTACCCATATCCAATGCCGACCGAACGCCATAGTAAATGTACTCAGCTTCTAAGTCGCCCGATATAATGGTAGAGTCAATACCTGTTACTGCTTTTATTTTGGCGACTACCTCATCGCAGTTTTGAGCATTTCGCAATGCGCTGGTACCAAAAGCATATACTTTTTTAATGTCACGTTGTTCGATTGTATTTTGAAAGCTCTGCATGGCCAGTAAGGCGCGATGTAGTCCCTCATCGGTGATCACACGATTATTAATACCTCCTTGACCAATTTTAACAGCAAGCCGTTCACGAAAAGTAATTTGATAGCCCGATCCAATTGCTTCTGCAATCAGCAAATGAAAGGTGTTGGTGCCCATATCAATAATGGCAATCTTGTTTTCCATAGGGGGTGAAGGCGCGTGAAGATACACATTATAAAAATGTAGTCAAGTGGCTGTATAGTGAAGGTATGTGGTGTCCGTATGCACCTATTCAAAAACATTTATCATCCGCTATTAGAGTTATTTTCACGTTATATTTAAGCCATAAATAAGGTATTATGGAGAAACGCACTGTTCAGGATCAAATACTCCAGCAAAAATTCGATGAGCTGGATCGCAAAAACCAAGAAGCCTTGTTAGGTGGCGGTGAAAAGCGAATGGAGCAGCAACATGCAAAGGGAAAACTCACGGCACGCGAACGCATAGCTTTACTAATCGATGAAGGTTCTTTTGAAGAGCTTGGAAAGTTTGTGATGCATCGAAGCAAAGATTTTGGTTTAGATAAAGAATACTATTTGGGAGATGGTGTCGTAACCGGTTACGGCACTGTTAATGGAAGATTGGTTTATGTGTTCTCTCAAGACTTTACTGTATTTGGCGGCTCGCTTTCAGAAACTCATGCTGAAAAAATCGTAAAAATCATGGAACTCGCTATGCAGAACGGAGCTCCGGTTATTGGCCTCAACGATTCGGGGGGAGCGCGTATTCAAGAGGGTGTTGTTTCATTGGGTGGTTATGCCGATATCTTTTATCGAAACACATTAGCATCGGGTGTTATTCCACAGATATCGGCCATCATGGGTCCATGTGCAGGGGGTGCGGTTTACTCGCCCGCCATCACCGATTTTATTTTTATGGTAGAGAATACTTCCTTCATGTTTGTTACTGGGCCTAACGTAGTAAAAACAGTAACACACGAAAATGTAACAGCAGAGGAACTAGGGGGTGCTTCAACACACAGTACGAAAAGTGGCGTTACTCATTTTGCATCGGCTAATGAAGTAGAGTGTATTCAAGGCATAAAAAAATTACTGAGTTACATTCCGCAAAATTGTGAAGATGACGTGCCGATGCTTCCCTACACCCGAGGCGATGAGAAGCGGACTGTGTTAAACGAAATCATTCCGCCCAATCCGAATCAGCCTTACGATATGCGCGAAGTAATTGCTGGGATTGTAGATGCAGAAAGTTTTTTTGAAGTACATAAAAATTTTGCTGAAAATATTGTTGTCGGGTTTGCCCGAATTGCGGGCCGAAGCATTGGTATTGTCGGAAACCAACCGGCTTCATTAGCCGGAGTTTTAGATATTGATTCCAGTGTAAAGGGTGCTCGCTTTGTTCGGTTTTGTGATTGCTTTAGTATTCCGTTGTTAGTGTTAGAAGATGTTCCTGGATTTTTGCCCGGCACAGATCAAGAGTGGAACGCGATTATTACCAATGGCGCAAAACTATTATATGCATTTTCGGAGGCTACCGTTCCAAGAGTAACTGTCATTACGCGTAAAGCCTATGGTGGTGCGTATGATGTAATGAATTCTAAACATATCGGAGCCGATTTAAATTATGCATGGCCAACTGCCGAAATTGCTGTAATGGGTGCTAAAGGTGCCGCAGAGATTATCTTCAAGAAAGAAATAGCTGAGGCAGCCAATCCAATCGAGAAGCTAAATGAAAAGGTAGATGAGTATACGCATAAATTTGCGAACCCTTATCGAGCTGCGCATCGGGGATTTATTGATGAAGTTATTTACCCGGATCAGACCCGCGAAAAACTTATACGTGCCTACGAGATGTTAGAAAACAAAGTAGCTACGTTACCTAAAAAGAAACACGGAAATATTCCTTTATAATAAATTGATAAACGCATATGGATAAAAAAAGCCAACAATTTCTTTACGAGTATCTAAATAATGCATCACCCACCGGATTCGAATCTTCTGGACAACAAATCTGGTTGAACTATTTGAAACCATACATCAGCGAATACATGGTGGATGTTTACGGTACTGCGGTAGGTATAATTAATCCGAAAGCAACATACAAAGTAGTGATTGAAGCACATGCGGATGAGATATCCTGGTTTGTTAATTACATTACCGATGATGGATACATTTATGTCCGTAGAAACGGTGGTTCAGATCATCAAATTGCACCTTCTAAACGCGTTAATATTCATACTGATAAAGGTATTGTAAAAG
>CAYNKN010000050.1:0-13166 GCA_964397805.1 uncultured Chryseolinea sp.
TTTCGATATTGATTTTTCGTGGGATTATCGCGATGCGGTTTATGATTATTTTTTTTCTACGTATGGATATGATCACGTTTCTTTATTGGGTACGCATGTTACCTATCAAAAACGATCGGTACTACGTGAGCTCGGAAAAGTATTTGGTTTGCCCAAAGATGAAATTGATGCATTAGTTGATGAACCAGATAAAAATAAAAACCGAGACCATATTACACAACTCATTATTCGCTATGCCGATTGTATAAAAGATTTACCCGCCAATATCTCTATTCATGCCGGAGGTGTGCTGATTACCGAAAAGCCCATCTATGCGTATACGGCAACAGCCATGCCGCCAAAAGGCTACCCGGTATCGCATTTTGAAATGCACAATGCCGAAGACATGGGCATTTACAAATTTGATATTTTAAGTCAGCGCGGATTAGGGCACTTAAAAGAAGCCGTTCAACACGTACAACGCAATCAAGGTATTACGGTAGATATTAATCGCTTTCATGAATTTAAAACCGATGAAAAAATAAAAGACCTGATGCGCAACAGTAAGGCTATGGGTTGCTTTTATGTAGAGTCGCCTGCCATGCGTATGCTGCTCGGAAAACTTCGCTGCGAAGATTACCTCACGCTGGTTGCGGCTAGCTCGATCATTCGCCCGGGGGTAGCACGCTCGGGCATGATGCGCACCTACATCGAACGATTTCATTTAGTACAACAAGGTAAATCATACGAAGCCATCCATCCGGTTATGGATGAACTGATGAAAGAAACGTATGGTGTAATGGTGTATCAAGAAGATGTTATTAAAGTAGCTCATCACTTTGCCGGATTAACCCTTACAGAAGCTGATGTGTTGCGCAGGGGTATGTCAGGAAAATACCGATCGCGCGAAGAGTTTAAACGCGTGGAAGATCAATTTTTTAAAAACTGTCAAGCACGTGGATATCCGCAACCCATTATTGATCGGGTGTGGTTTGAAATTGAAAGTTTCTCGGGTTACTCCTTTGCAAAAGGTCACTCGGCCAGTTATGCCGTAGAGAGTTACCAGAGTCTCTACCTCAAAGCACACTATCCGTTAGAGTTTATGGTTGGTGTCATTAATAATTTCGGGGGCTTCTATAAGACAGAATTTTACTTTCATGAGGCGCGTATGTTAGGTGCCACTATTGAAGCGCCATGCGTAAATCATAGCGAGTACCTTACTACCATTGAGGGTACCCAACTATTTATTGGGCTTGTTCACCTGAAAAGTTTATCGACCAGTGTAGCACAACAACTGGTTACCGAACGCAACACCAATGGTGCCTATAAAAGTCTTGATAATTTTTTACGCAGAAATACAGTAGGCTTAGAGCAGGTGCGTATACTTATCCGTATCGGTGCCTTTCGATTTACCGGTAAAAGCAAACAACGCTTACTGTGGGAAGCTATGCTCTACCTGGGTAATGCCCGCAATCGAAACAAAACAACAATCGATTTATTTGATACCGAACCGAAAGCATATCCATTACCTACCTTAAACCGAAATAGCCAAGAAGATGCCTTCGATGAAATTGAATTGTTGGGGTTTCCGTTGTGCGATCCGTTTACTTTATTAGCATCTGTTGAGCGGGGTAATGTAATCGCTAACAAGTTGTTACAAAAAGTAGGAAGTATGGTAAATATTGTTGGATATGTAGTGACCACCAAAGATACCCGTACACTTAAAGGTGATTACATGTGCTTTGGTACATTTTACGATCAGCAAGGAATTGCTTTTGATAGCGTTCACTTTCCAAACGTAGCTCGCAAGTATCCGTTTCGGGGTCGTGGTTTTTATCACCTTTATGGAAAAGTAGTAGAGGATTTTGGTGTACCCATGATTGAGGTAACACACATGACGAAACTTCCGATGATTAATAAACGTGCAGAAGAATTTATGAAGGAACCGTTACGCGAAAATCCAATCGCACATCCAACAACGTAGACATGCTATTTAAGTAACGGCACGCGACTAATAGTACCTCCTAACAATAAACCTGTTGATGTTTTAAGCTCTACGGTTGTAAATACTTTATTTTCTTCTGTTCGAGGCTGAATGCGCACCGCTCCTTCTAGTACGATCAACGTTTCGCCATTACGCGTTACTGATAATAACTGATTTTGAGTATCGTCACCATCGAATAAAAATTGTTCGGCATTCGTTCGCTTAATAACCTCCATTTGCAAAAGATCGCCATTCTGAAATTCATAACTCAGTTGATGAACCTCGCCCACTTGGTTTCGCAATGAGGCAAGTTTAATAAAATGCGATGTGTTAGTTTCTGAACTTGTAAAATCCACTGACCCTCTCGCAAAAGAGGCTGTATGTTCTTCTGAAAATCGAATACCCCATATGGGTGAACGAAAGTCTTCTTCTTCTGTTGAGCAGGCTACAAGACTCACAAAACCTAGTAGCAATACAAGCTTTGTTTTCATCTGCGGGTTGTTTTGCACTTAATAGGCAAAGGGAGCAGATTTCCACAGATTATAACGTATTCTCATCGCCATGAAGGCAATAGAGTCGATGATTGCTCGTAAACAAAAGTCCATTGTAGGTTACCCGAAGAGCGGAATTTTAGACACCCGATAACAAGCAATAGATGGAACCACTCAGCGATACTATAGGCTACTCATCGAAGGTTAATACCTACCCGTGTGCTGATGGTATCAACTAAAAAAATTGATCCTTAAATATCCGAGCGCTTTATTTTTAGGTAACTAAAATAATTAAAGAGAATAGCCCAAGTGGCTGCAATAGCGACTGAGGTAACATCTATGTAATCTTTTATCTCTTGAAAGGCGTAGCGTGCATACGGAAGCGGTACCAAATTAGAAATACTTTGCATGGGGAAAAACGGTATCAGGCTCGGAGCATAATTATCTACTTTAATCCGTACAATGGCTTCGATCATACTGGATAACAAGAGCAAAATAATAGTAAGCCCGGAGCGCCTCACCAGCACACCCAACATTAACGCAAAAGACAAAAAGGTAAATATCTCTAAAAAGTAAGCGAGCAAAAATTCCATATCCTTGAACACGCTACTTACCTGAAGATCGGGTGTATAAATAAGACCTGTTACCATTGTAATAAAAAAGATCATTCCTACACTCATTAAACTCAACAATACATTGGTGAGTATTTTAGTTTGCAAGAATTGCCAACGACTTAATCCGTCAATAATATTTTGACGAAGGGTACGGTAGGTAAATTCGTTGGTGATAGAAATCACGACCATAATGGCCAACACGGTTTTAAACAATCCGCTAAACCAAATGAGGTTAAGCCAGATGTCGGGGAAATGATAGAGCGGTATACGACTAATATTTAATTTCTGACCAAACCCTTCGATAGTCTGCGCCAGCCATTTTAATATTTCCATACCACTGGCAGTACTAAAACCCAGTGTTAAAAAATACAAACCACACACTACCCAAAATGTACGATAGCTGGTTAATTTTTTTAAATCAATTTTTAACAGATGTAGCATGGCGACTTAATGAGATTCTGAAAGAATTTCTAAAAACATTTTCTCTAAACTTTTCTTGCGAGTAACCAGATGACTAACGGCTACGCCCTTTTCAAAAAGGTAAGCATTTACTTGTTGAGCATAAAAATTATCGCGTAAGGTAACCTGATACATTGCTCCTTCTACAGTAATGGATGATGTACCCTCAAAGCTTAGTAATAATTCATTTAAGTTTTCCACCTCTGCTTGTACTTCTATGGTTGCAGCACCCTTACCCACATCATCTACCGGACCACTGTGTACTAAGTTTCCTTTTTTCAAAACGGCAAAGTGGGTACACACTTTTTGAACTTCGTCTAATAAGTGACTTGCTAAAATTATTGTTTTTCCGTTTGCTGCAATTTTTTGTATTAGGCCACGAATCTCTGCAATGCCCATGGGGTCTAGGCCATTCGTGGGTTCATCTAATATTAACACTGTTGGGTCGTTTAACAAAGCCGAGGCAATGGCCAAGCGTTGCTTCATCCCCAACGAATATGTTTTATATGGATCGTTTCTTCGCTCGGTGAGTTCTACTAACTCTAATACATTGGGAATATTCGCAGGCGAACACTCCTTAATCATAGCATTTAGTTCCAGATTTTTTTGACCGCTGAGGTATGGATAAAAAATAGGGTGTTCTAATACAGCCCCAATTTTCTTCCGAACAACATGTGTTGCTGGCTCACCAAACCAGGTAAACTCTCCGACAGTAGGATTTACAACACCCATTAACATACCTAGTGTTGTTGTTTTACCACTACCATTCGGGCCAAGCATACCAAATACTTGTCCGCGCTTTACTTCCAGGTTTAATGCATTTACTGCGGTGAGTCGCCCAAAGACTTTGGTGAGACCGTGAATTGAAAGAACCGTTTCCAATAGATATTTTGTTTGATGAGATCAGTCGACAAGGATGTACTTATATTACACACGATCACCTGGTTTTATCAATTTTTCAAAAGAAAATTAATAGACAGATTATGCTACTTCGTAGGTGGCTACTGGCTTAGTCTTTTTTAGAGAATGATTTTATCTTCTTCCCGATTTCTGAACTTTCATCAAGCGTAGTAAACAACTTAGTTACATTATCTAAAGCAACACTTCCCATAATATCCAACACATACAAATTAGTTGAATCGTTTACCGTAACAATCATACCTTTTGTTACGCCTTTGCTTTCCTTTAAGAACACATCGAAATTTCTTCCCTGATGCCGGCTTGTCATAATTTCTTCGAACGATTCCGACTTATATCCGGAAACTAATTTTTTATACTCAGAAGTAGTGAACGTATTGTCTTTATCGATCAGTAAGAATTTCATCTTCTCGATATTTTTAATCAACTCATCAAATTCCTTATCATCTGTTTGATTCAACATGCGCAGTGTATTATTATAAAAAAAGAAGGTCAGCGCCTTATCGTATTTTTTATGAAGATTGTCTGTTGTTTTGGTTTGAGCCTGAACTGTTGTAGTAAGTAATACAACAATAAGAATAGCAATGAGACTGTTAAATTTTAGCATAGCATGGGATTATATTTCAAAGTGGTTACATCAACTTTAGCAATTAAAAGTTATAATCCGCTGCACAACTAAAGAACTTTTATTGTGCAGCGGACTATAATTTAATTCTTTTTCTTGTTTTTGTCCTTGTCTAGGTTTTCCAGATTTTCTAAGCCACCCACATTCATTTTTTTGCCGATACTGGAAACTTGCTTTAAGTCGATTTCGCCATAGAGACTCATCACCATAAATTGTTCGTTTCCACCCATAATCATTAAAAGCTCAGAGATTTTTCCACCTGTTTCTTTGATCAAAAATTTCATGTCTTTGTCTTTATCACGCACCGACATTAATTCTTCATACTCTTTCATCGGCACCAAGGTGAACGCCTCTTTGTACAATGTGCGTGCGTTACGTGCATCTTCTTTAGCCAGTATACGAAGCCCCTTTAGTTTACTTATAGCATCCAGCACCTCTTTATCTTCTTTGGTATCGGCTGTCATGTTGGTAAACAAACCAAACATTTTGCTGGAGATCGTAACCTGGCTAAATGATTCATCGGCTTGATACTTACCGAAAAATTTAGAAATGGCATCTTGTGCTTGCACTCCGCTTACCACCACCATTACTATTGCAAATACAATTATCTTTTTCATATTTATCGTGTTAATGTTTTGTATTGTTACTTCTTGTTAATCGTTATAAGGTTGAGTCGTTACTCTTTTCAATTTCCTCTTTGGCTTCGTTAAACAGGTTAATCTTTTTTGCCTGATCTTCTGCGGTACCAAAACTTTTCGAGATCATGAGCAATGCTTTTTTTGTTTCTTCAAAAGCTTGCTGCGGATCATCATACGTATCTGCGATCTCTTGTGGAGAACTTTGGCGGATTTCATTTCGGATAAACCATGTAGCCACCAGTACTACTACCACGCCTGCCGCAATACGCATGGAGTTATAAAACAACCGAATTATGCGGCCTTGTTTTGGCCTGGTTACCTGAGCGAGTACCTTCGACTCAAACTGTGCATCGCTCAATGATTTATTTTTAGTTTCTTCAAAGTATTGAAACAATGCAGCCGTTTCTTTTAGTGACTCAGGAATTTCTTCACCGCAGAAGTACTCCCGGAGCTGTTGCTCTTCTTCCAGGGTGGTCTCGCAAGCCCAGTACCTGGTAAGCAGTTCGTCTAATCGGTTAGAGTCCATAAGCATTAATCTTCATCAATTTTTCGCGAACTGAGTTTCTAGCTCTAAACAGGTTAACCTTTACCTGGTTCATATCCAGCTCCAATATTTCGCTTATCTCGTTATACGTGTACCCTTCAATGTCGCGAAGGTGAATAATCTGCCGTTGCTTTTCGGGCAGGGCAGCAATGAATTGGTTAATCTTTGTCATACTCTCATGTATTTCAGTTGACTCATGAGGCGTTAGCGCTTCTTGGCGAATGTCGTATCCATCTTCAATCGGCTGAGTTTGCTTTCGGGTTATTGTTCGGATGCGGTCGAGTGAAAGGTTTTTGGTAATGCGCATACACCAAGCCTCCCAGTTTTGTACTTCCTCCATCTGCTCCCGGCCGTTCCAAACGCGGATAAATACTTCTTGTACTACATCTTTTGCTTCCTCTTCGTTTCCTAAAAACCGAAGCGCAAACCTAAAAAGCTTGCTTTTAGCAGGTAATACCCGATTTTGAAATGATTCCAGATTCATTCGATGAAATTCAATGGTAAGACGGTGCCTTGTGGTGTATGTTACAGTGTACCCAAAAATATTTTTTTACTATCAATAAACTCAGGCATTAAAGTATCCTACCTAGTTTCACTTTCGCTTTGACTTTACTTCACGTATTAACTGCACCGTAACGTTTTGTGCGCTAATTTGGCCGTAATTGCCTTTACCTAAGGTAGCCAGTTTTTGCAGGTTTTGTCCGGCACCCATACCCTTACCAAAATTAAACACCGTTAAAAAAATATCTTGATTGGAAAATTTTTCGATCAATTGTTTACTCACATCACTTACCGGAAACTCGCCATCGGTAGCTAAAATGATACGGTTATTTCCTCCGTGTATATAATTTTCATCGGCTACTTTATAGGCCAGCGCAATACCTGCATTACCATCTGTTTTACCAGCCGATTGTAAATTCTCGATTACCTTTTTAATTTTTAATTCATCTTTAAATGAAGTTGGTGCCAGTACTACTTTCGCTTTACCGGAATATACCAATATAGAAACCTTATCTTCTGGACGCATCATGGAGACAATATCTAACACCGACTGTTTCAATAATGGTAGTCTATCCGAAGCATTCATGGAGCCTGACACGTCCAATAATAAAACCAGGTGATTAGTAGCATAACCCTCCATGGAGCGAAAGTCGGCATCGGTCTCGCGTATATAAATGGTATCGCGTCTTTCGATATAAACTGTATCGCGAATCGTTCTGACTTTTTCTGTTGATGTGGATGTAGTTGTTGGTGTTGGGTTATGTTGTACAGTAACTTGTTCTGGCTGAGCTATCGGCATACTTTCCTTATCGGATATTTGCGTTGGATACTTAACTACAAATACCTCTCGTTGCTTTGTGGTTTTAAGTAAAAATATCGTGCTTGATAATTCGCTAAACTTATTTAGAGCATCTACGGCATCGTTATAATGATAGATCACATCGGTATAAGGATTTCTGTTTGCTGTAGGGGGTTCCGTTACTCGATTAAGTTTCTCACTCATTGCTTTTGATGACATCGGTAAGTCTTCGTAAGGCGTATATGGACATCGTCCGTTCGAACGACCTATCTTCTGAATGCCCTTTAGGTTGGTGAACTCATTTGCAATTACTTCGCGTAATGATGCATCGATTTTTTCGGTGCTGATTGCTACCGTAGCATTATTTTTTATAAACGCTTTAGCCAATAATACTTGTTCGCGATTAAAGTCCATCAGTTGTTGCAGTGCCTTGCCTGAAACATACCATGAACTTGCCGGATCGCTTGGTGGATAGGCATCAAAAACTTTACGCAAGTCATCATACAATACATCGCTGCGTGCATCAATTAAATCAAACAATACCTTGAAGCGTTCGAGCACTGTATACACATACGTAAGGTTATCCTTTTCATATCGCTTCTCACTTACCTCTAATTCCAATGATGCACTTAACTGACTCACTTCAGTTAGTATATTCAGTAGTACTTCGGCTTGCTGATTGAGTGACTTGGCAACAGGCGCAGGCAGGGCTTTACTGGATGCGATTACTTGCTGATACAACGATTGGGGAATTTTAAAATCTTTATTACTGTAGTGCATACCTCCATTACCCTGAAACGATGTAAGACCTTTGTAGTATGCCGCACTTGAATTAACATTGCGCAACGTACCATTCATAATTCGTAGTTGTCGCCAATTCTCATTAACAAAATCGATGTATATGTTTAAGGCTTGGAAAGCATCTTTTGAAATAGCTGCCTTTTGGGCTGGCCATGTTATAGGTGTATGTTGAATATCTATAAACGGAGAAACCGAAACCATAACGGAAACTGGTTGTGTACGCACTTCAAAAGCAGGCACATACTTAATAGCCTTTAGCCCCTGATAGCCATCGCCTCGAGCAAATTGAATGAACGTATTGTAGTTAGATACCAATGCACCATTATAATAATTTATTAAGTTCATGTAAGCATCATTGCTATGCTTATCGGTTTTCTGTGCTTCAAAATTATTACCGTCTAACCCCGCACGCTTTGTTCTCAACATATCCGAAAGAGAAGTCTTAAAAGAAGTATACATACTAGAGGTGGGATACTTTAATACTGGATTATACGCAGCAAAAACGTCCGCTTGTATAGCGCTCTCGGCTATACTATTTTTCAACTTATCTACCGGCCAACCCGTATGCACTTCTTCCTTTATATTAAAAGTCCAGGCATCAAGCAATAGCTTTTCTTGTGCGATATGCTTTCGCATAAGCATGTCTGTTTTATAATAAACATGACTCTCCGAATAAGCTGCTGCGGCATAAAATAATTTTTCTATAGTTTGATTAAGCGCTTGCTGGTTTTGTTGATATCTTTTTACAAGTACTTCGATTTCACCAATTAGCAAATATGCCTTCTCAAAATTATCTTGTTTGTAATCTTGTAGCTTATGGTAGGTGTCCAGCGCTTTGCACGTTGCATCAATTTTTTCAGCCGCTTCGCGTACTGTCTTTAGTTTTTCTAAAAGTATAGTAGATGTAGCTACGGGTAATGCTTTACTCTCTTGGATGGCCAAATTTAAGTAGTAATCATTTTGCTGAACTGGACATGTATACCGCGGCTGAACCATGGCGCGTTGTTGATACAGCGTTGGGTAGTATTGCTGAATACTTTTTACAACCGCTGTTACTTCGTCTGCCGACTGGTTTGCATAATCAATAAAATTATTAAATGCCTTTTGTTGAACTTGCGTAAGCTGAGCTTGGCTCGCTGTGGATACCATTAGAAAAAAGCAAACAATCAATCGCATAGAATAAACTTACTAAAATTTAAAACTAAACGCATGGCACATAGTCAACTGAATGATTTTTTTATTGGGGAATTTTTAGGATTCCATGTAGTGTTATACGAGGCATAACCGATATAGTATGAATACACTGAAAAACCTCCAGCAATTTGGCGAACAATTATCAGTAAAACCGTATACCCTGCCTGCCTTTTTTATTGGGCATGGCAGCCCGATGAATGGCATTGAGGACAATACATTTAGTATCCAATGGCAACAACTTGGCAGGGATATACCTACGCCCGATGCCGTGCTGGTTATATCGGCTCATTGGTATACCAAAGGCACGCGCATTACAGCTATGGATCACCCCAAAACTATCCACGATTTTTCAGGATTTCCCCAAGCCTTGTTTAACATACAATATCCCGCGCCCGGAAACGCTATGCTGGCAAAAGAAACAGCACAGCTTATTCAATCAACTCCGGTCCTACTCGATCACGACTGGGGGCTCGATCATGGAACGTGGACAGTTGTCCGTCATATCTATCCAGACGCAAGCATTCCAGTTTTACAACTTAGTATTGATTACACCATGAGTCCGGCTGCCCACTATGCATTGGCAAAAGAAATTGCATCGCTGCGAAAGAAAGGCGTACTTATTTTAGGTAGTGGTAATATGGTACACAACTTGCGCATACTCAACTGGCAACAACCAGCGAGTGGTTTCGATTGGGCGGATGAAATGAATGATACCTTCAAAAAATTAATCTCCACTCAACAGCATCAATCACTAATACAATATACTGACTTAGGCCAAGCTGCAGCACTCGCTATTCCTACACCCGAACACTACTTACCCTTGTTGTATATTTTGGCGTTGCAAGAAAAAAATGAAGACGCAACATTTTTTAACGACAAAACCGTTATGGGTTCTGTATCCATGACTTCGGTTAAGATTTCGCGATAGTCTACAAAAAGCGTTCGCTTACTTCGCGCCAATTTGATAATCGTGCAAACTGATTGTAATGCAGATTATGGGGAGCTGAGAAAATAAATTTATCGCCTGTAAAGTTTTCCAGATTGTGCGGTAAATCATCGATCATATAATCGCCATGAACAACGGCTTTGCTTCCGCAGAAAACAAATTGTTTCCAATGAAGAAAAGGGAAATGAATCTGTAACCAATTAAATTTCTCTGTGAGCGACTGTGGAAATTCCATCGCAGCAGAAACAATAAACACTTCATACTTTTTAGTAAGTGCCTCTACAACCTCCTGGCTGCCTGCATGCGGCACCATAGTAGCAAAGAAATTTTCCCGAAAAGGAAATTGTTTAACCACATCATGGTGATCGGGAAAACCTTCGCATTCGTCTTTATAGCGCAGCTCTTCGCGGGTAACACGTACACCAAATTCGTTTTCATAAAATCGGATAAACTGCCCAGTGGCATCGGCCATCACGTCATCCATATCAATCAATAATCGCTTCATCTGTTTCTGATTTTAAAAATGAAAACTAGAAAAGCATCTCTTCCCGAAATTTCAAAAACTTAACATTTACGAACCTTTCGTTGGTAGCTTTAGAAACCCCTGCTGATAGCACGCTTTACCTAGCCTTGTTTTCGCTATCTTCACACAAAGATTAACGAATATAGCCGATTGGGAAACAGCTTTAGTCAGCCAGCGTTTATGTTACGCAATATACTTCTATACAATTTACCGAAGCCTTATGGCCGAACAAGATAAAATAGTAGTCCTCCAGAAATTTGACAGCGCCATTGAGGCAAGTCTGGCAAAGAGTAAATTAGATGCCTACGGTATTCCGTGCTTTCTAACAGAAGAAAATATGGCCAGCTTATATCCGGGCGCCAGTACCTTACTCCAGTTTAATGTTCGACTCCATCTTTTTGAAAATGATGTAGAACGTGCTTTACAATTAATGAACGAAAACAACCTAATAATAGCCGATGATCGACTGGCCACTTGTCCGAGGTGTCAGTCTGGAAATATAATTTGTGATTTTCCTGCGCGCTTCACGCTAAAACTTTCGAGCTTGCTAAACCTGCTGTTTTTTGGATTACTATTTCCACACACTAAAATTTTGAAATGCCTGGATTGCCAGCATGAGTTTAAGGATTAATGAACACCAAACACTTGTTCCTAAAAATGGCGAGATTAACTTGCGTCTTTGAAAAACTACTATGGCAGTAAAAACAATTGTGGGAGTTATGGGGCCTGGAGAAAATGCCTCTCCCGATGAAAACGAAATGGCTTTTGAACTGGGCAAAGCAATTGCTCAAAATGGGTGGATCACCTTAACCGGAGGCCGAAGCTTTGGTGTGATGAATGCCGCACTAGAAGGCGCCACCGAAAAAGGCGGCTTAACCATTGGCGTCTTACCCGGTGATAGCGCCAGTGGCTCATCTTCGCATGCGCAAATAAAAATCATCACCAGTATGGGTAGCGGGCGGAACTACATCAGTGTTTTATCCAGCCATGTTATTGTAGTACTAGGTATGGCTTCTGGAACTGCCTCCGAAGTTGCCTTGGCACTGAAATCAAGAAAAAAAGTTATTCTGCTCAATCAAGACGAAATTACTATTCGGTTCTTTAAAAATTTAGGAACCTACAATGTATTAATAAGCAAAACGGTTGAAGAAACAGTTCAGCACATTAAAGACTATGTAGCCATGAATAAATTTATTGAATAAATTCTACGGTATTGATTACTGCGCCTGTGCCTGAACCAGACTGGCGCAAGTGTTGTGAGCAAGTAAGTCCAAGTTAGCTCACATACTTGCCTACGTGCAAAACTTGAACTAGGTACTGTTTTGAAAGACCTAGACCAGATGGGTAGTAATCTACTCCTGCTTTACCAATTAGGCCTTTACTCAATAGCATTAGACAAAGTAATATCCATAATTACTAACTGCGTTCGCTTCGAAAACTTAACCAGAGTTTCAATTTGAAAGGAAGTAAAAGAAATCGAATCTCGACAGCATGGGCTATAAATTGGATTTTCCTTCGGGTCGTGATAAATGTAATGCAGGTAGTCTTCCGTTGTGTGTTTAATTTCTTCAACTTCTCCCAGTTCATGAAACTTGTATTGCACTCCATTAAAAAAAATACTAGAACGATACTTGCCACCAAGTCGATCAAAATTTTCTAAAATGATGCATGAGTCACCCTTATGGATGGCACAAATTTCATTAAGTCTACGAAGGTTATTCTTTTTACGCCCGCTGAAATTAACCTCTTTGATCTTTTTTATGATATACGCACTTGAACTGGAACTGTCGCAACATTGATAAAAAGCCGACTGAAAAGTCTCATCCCATTCGCTAAGATTAAGTTCAATTTTTGGTGAAGAACCTACCCCACATCCTAACAAGAACAGTATTTTGAACAACAAGATTAGAAAGCATACGCGTAAATTCTTAAACAACATCATTCGTTATTTTCTAGTTTCCAATTGTTTTAACCTTATCATCCAACTTAAAATCCGTCATTAGACTCCCATTGACCTTGTCAGCCTTATATTTATTTGAACGCGCTTCCGCAGATGCATCAAACTGGCGCAAGTGTTCTGTGTAGCCTGTGCGCAAGGTCACTTGTGCCTTTATTCTACTTCCTTTTCAAATCAAAATTCCATCAAGTAA
>CAYNKN010000051.1:0-13106 GCA_964397805.1 uncultured Chryseolinea sp.
CCATCGGTGCAGCCAGTAATAATAGGTTTCGTAAAGAAATAGCAACACCACGGGACTCACACAAAAATACCAAATTGGATAGTCGTGTATGTAATCATAAACTTGGGTTAGTCCATGCTGATAAGCCCAAAGGCAACCTGCGCTAAACAGTGTAAATACTACCGATGAAACAAACGACCACATGACCTCTCGTTTAATCTGATTCTTCTTAAGCGGTAGTAGTAGCGCTTTTCGAGTAAAAAAAAGTTGAAGCAGGTACCTATATAAAAATGCCACAACGATATACCGAACGAATATGATGATCAACAATAAGCCTACTAACAGTAGGATTTGCCAGGGATTACGCCAAAAATTATCGGTTAGAAAATAGAGCATGTAATAAACCCTACAGGATTTACGCCAAACTTAAAAGTTGATTTAAATACTCAACCGAATAGGATGTTTTAAAATCTAAATGATAAGTCTATAACCAGACTTTAAACTCATGCGTATTAAAAAAATTGAAGAGCGAGCTTACTGAAAAAAGTAACGTTAATCGGCTACTTTAAACTGAAGATAAAAAGTAGTACCCTTTCCTACTACACTCTTTACATGCATTTCAGCAAAGTGTGTTGTTAAAATACTTTTTGTTGCGGTGAGACCCAACCCCATACCATTTTCTTTTACAGTAAAAAACGGATCGTATAATTTTTCAATATCCGAAAGTGGTATCCCAATTCCATTATCAGATATACCCAGCACAAGCTTATCATCACTATTTACTATTTCTATTTGCAATATCCCCTCACCCGGCTTCATCGCCTCAACAGCATTAATAATAACATTAAGAATTGCCACCTTCATTTTGTCCTTATCTACCAAAATCATATCCGAAGTGTAGTGGTAGTTCTTTTCGAGCTGAATACGATTTAGCTTTATTCTATCTTCTGCTAATGCAATCGATTCATTGGTTATTTCTTCTAGTGAATTAAGCGCTAAGTTTAGTTCTTTCGGTTTAGACGAGTTTAGCATTTCGCCCAACAACTGCTCGATCCGATTAACATTTCGTTGTATGATATCACAATAAAATTCGGCAATCGCTTTATCGGCCACCAACTCATCACTTAATTGGTCAAGCGCCAAGTTAACATTGGTTAATGGATTTCGTACCTCATGGGCAATAGTTCGTGCCATTTTACCTGTCACAGAGAGGCGCTCAGCATTTAGCATATCCGTCTCACTTTGTTTGCGCACGGTCAAATCATGAATAATACCTTGATAGCAACAAAAATCAGAGGCTTGATCAGGAATAAAAACGCAATTGATCAAGCAAATTTTTTCTTCGCCTTGTTTGGTAAGCAATGCGACTTCAAAATCTCTAACTTGTTCTGTGGCACGCAGCGTTGTATGAAAATGTGTATAAGCCTCTTCGCTTGCAAACAGTTTATCAATAGTTAGTTTAAAACATTCTTCTTGCGTATACCCAAATAGTTTTAGGAACGAATTATTAACATCCATGAGTGTTAATTTTTCGGAAGCTAAAAAAATAGAGTCGATAGAACGCTCAAAGAGTGTTCGATACTTCTTTTCCTTCTCATCTAGCTCCCGAATTATTTTAGTATGTGCTAACGCATACCGAATGCTTCGTTCTAACAACGATACAGTAAGATCACCCTTCGTGAGGTAATCGGCAGCACCAACGTTACTGGCATCAATATCAATGGTTAAATCACCCTGACCGGTTAATAAAATACAGGGAGTAAATACTCCTTTAGACTGAATAAAGCGTATTAAATCCAAGCCGGTTTCCGTGCCTAAACGGTAATCAACCAAGAACAAATCAAAATCCCCCTCGATAATCCGTTGGCGTGCTACTTTACTATCACGCTCCCAAGAAACATCAAACGAATAGTTCTCCATTTCAGATAAGTATCCCTTCGTTAAGAAAGCATCATCTTCATCATCATCAATAATCAATACTTTTACACTGGTTCGCATGCTACTATTTTCACCTGTTTAAGATTTCCTAATCGCTATACATTTCTTCCTAAATCATCTGGAATATAAATATCAATCGTAGTACCCTTCCCTAACTCACTCGTGGCACTAACTACACCATGGTGGTTTTCTACAATTTTTTTTACAATCGCTAAACCAATACCAGTTCCCGGATATTGGTCTTTACCATGCAATCGTTGAAAGACTTCAAAAATTCGCTTATTAAAATGATTTTCGAAACCAATACCATTATCAGTTACCCGAATGTGACAATACATCTTATTCGGGATAAGTATGTCGTGTTCCCTGTTTGTTGATTGTATTTTTCGGCTTTCGATAGTAATATCCGGAGGAACATCCGGTTTTGAAAACTTAAGTGCATTACTTATTAGGTTGTTGATAAGCTGATGAAATTGAAAAGGTATAATATAGGCATCACAATGCGCTATTATCTGCACATTGGCATTCTTCTCCCGGATACTATCCTTCAGTTCGTTTACTACATCATTCACAATGGTTAAGATATTGGTATTCTTAAATTTTAGTTCGGCTGTAGTTAGTCGGGAAAATTCCAGCAGGTCTTCAATAAGGCGTTGCATACGAGCGGCAGCTAATTGCATTCGTCTAAAATAATCCTGACCGGTGCTTGATAGTGCTAAACTCTCCCTTTCTAAAATCAGGTTAGCAAAGGTTTGTATTTTCCGAAGGGGCTCTTGTAAATCGTGACTCGAAACATAGGTAAACGAGTTTAACTCGTTGTTCATTAATTCAAGTTCTTCATTCTTGCTTGCTAACAATGCATTGGCATTGTGTAGTTGTTGTGTTCGTTGCCGAACCTTTTCTTCTAACTCAAGTTCGCGCATCGAATGATCAGCCGAGAGATCATGTTCCTTATTCCCCTCAATTCGATTGGATGTAGCAGCGGAATCTGCTAGAACTTCAATGGCTAAAATAATAAGGTTCTCACCACTGTCTTGTACAATTACTTCACAGGCGTTTAGTAACAAGGTGTATGAACCCTTCTTGCTACTAGCTAATGCTATTTTATAATCGAAAAAGCTTTTATTGTTAGGCAGGATGGTTTCAAGCAGGTAATGCAATGAAGGAATATCCCACTGAGCACCATCTAGCTCATAAATAAATTTTCCCAGTGCTTCAGACTCGCTAACCATAAACGTTCTGTAAAAACTTCGATTTGCCGAAACCACCCGAAGACCATCATTAAGCACTAGTAATGGTTCTCGAATTGTCGCGATAATAGCTTCAGCATAGGTTCGAGCATCGGCTACATGCTGCTTCAACCTAACTATATCGTGTTTACTATCCATTTGCTTTTTAATTTAATGTTGAAGTCAATTTACGCCTGCTTCACGCCTTTTATGTTAATAAATGTGATTACCCTTTCTTGTTTCATTAAGCGTTAACTGGCACTTCTTACCCGTTAACAATTTTACTAACTGTAATATACTTTATTAATACAACCCTAAAAGTATCTTACTCCATACCTTGTAGCGGACCGTACAATATACATTCCCTAAAAGTAGAAACTTTATCTACCTGTTCCATCATAGTGTTCAGCCTATTTTTTACATCTATAGTATTACCAAAAAACATTGAGCCCACAACTTATTCTTACTTTCATTTTGGCCATGTTAAAAAAACATAGACAAAACGAGGTTGGCACTTAAATGCCTCTCAACTTTAATCTTTTATGCTTAATAAGAGACTATACTACAAAATACTTTTATTGGCAATTGCTGAATTATTTTCCACCCAAACTCTAAGCCATAAACTTGATACCATATGCTTTAAAACAATTAATACTACGCGTTTGAATTACGAGCAGAAGAATAGTTTTGCTTTGTAGCTGGCATGCTAAAAAAATTTACGAAAGCACAAATTGCTAATTAGAATTCTGACCCCATTAGTTGGCGAGCATTCGCTTTTAATTATTTCGAAAGCGTGTTGAATTACTTTCTTCAAAGCTTCATAGATAGAAGATTTTCGAATATAAAAGACGGCTTCTAAATTGTAAAGCTGATCAGCAATTTCCTTGTGATTGGAAATTGTCTGTTAAAATTAGTAAGGCATTCAATAAGTCGTTCGCCATGCAGTAATAGTAAACCTGTTAAGTAAGTTTATTCGATGTCAATTCTACTCCTGCTTACTTATCGGTTCGACTCTTTGTGGATATCGTCTACTGCACGAATGAAGGTGGCTATTTTAGAATCAGCATAAACACCATACGAATCTACGAGTGTCCCCTTTACCCCAGCGTTCGTTTCAATCAAATACAAAATCGAACTGTCTTGTGGATCAGTCAGTCCTTCAAACCGGAAAAAATCACAAATTTTAGTCTGTTCAGCTGAAAACCCTTCTTCACTGCCGGCTATAACTAGCCGGTTTGCTTTTACACTAAAGTTTTCATTGTACCCCTGACGAACGGCTTTATTGAGCTGCTCTACAAGGGTGTTCATATACTGGTTGTTGTCTACTACCTTGTTCATAGGAATACGCGTTAGTGATTGTTTTAATGATTACCCAATTTAATCTTCGCAAACCTCAATTTTAAATCATATTCAGGTTAGGTAACTACTGACTATTTTGTTCAGCAGCTAGTCGATTTATTCGTTCCGCTAATCCGGTTAGTTTCACATCGGCTTGCACTTCTTCCATTTTACTTTTGTCAAGAAGCTTCGAACACTCGATGTTTCCTAATACAAGCGCCATTGTACTGAGCGTGCCGTACGATGCAATTTCGTAGTGTTCAGCCTTCTGTGCAGCTGCTATTAACGAAGCATCGCGTGCATTTCCTTTTGAATAGCTATCCAGTGCATCAACACCTTCCTTAACCAAACCTACCATAGCCTCACATTTTTTACCTGTGGGTTTCATGCCGAGTAATTCAAAGCACTCCTCTAATCGCTTCACGTGAATAGTGGACTCTTCTTCGTGATCGATAAATGCTTGTTTTAGCGCTGGGTCAAAAGAGGCCTTTGCAAGTTTTGAAAGTGCTTTTACCAAGTGTTTCTCGGCCCAATACGCATCTTTTAACATGTCTTCAAAAATATCGTGCAACGTTTCTGTTACCTCTTTTTTCACTGTCTTCCTGGAAGCAGTCGTTTTTTTTGCTGTTGATTTAGTAGCCGTTTTCATTTGTTGATGATTTTATTTATTAGTGGTCACATTAAATCGTCTTTATTAATTTAATAATCTGCTGCTGAGTTAAAACCACTTAAGAGTGATCTCATTCTTTACTTGATTAAAATGATTTATGATTTGCTATGGCCAAAAGCAATGCCACATACTAAGCGCAGTTATCAAGTAAAAAATGCACTCTCTTTACTTTTGTTGATGCAATTCAGCTACAGGTGTAGCGTAGAAGCAACATAACGAAAAGACTACGTCAGAAGAATAAAACAACTATGCAATTAGCACTAACCGAGTGTCATGCGTAGAATACATACCATCTGTAAGCTGGTAGAAATCGATGCGATCAAACAACACCAACGTAGTTAAGGCTACCGTTCAAAGGTGTAATACCTTAATAACTTGTTTTCTTTACCTTCTATAGCATCTCGAATTACCCGCGTACCCATTACACTAAACGTAATTCCGTTGCCACCAAAGCCTAATAAAAAATAACTATTGGGAAAATCGGGGTGACTACCCATGTAGGGCAAAGCATCTTTAGTAACACCAAACGTTCCTGCCCAGACAAAATCAGCAATGATGGAAACAGTCGGAAACATTTCTTGAAAATTTTTAAGTAAAAAAACCTCTTTCTTGGCGAGTAGCTTATCGCGAAGTGTGGCATTTTTAAACTTCTCATCGCCTCCTCCAACGATAATACGGTTATCGGTTGTGCCGCGTGTATAGAGATAGGGTTCTTGTGTATTCCAAAATATAGTATTGGTTAAGGCTGTGGGCATAGTATGTAAAGGCTCACTCACCAACGCATAGGTGCTAATAAGCGAAACGATTTTTTTATTCAGCATTACACGCGACTCATACCCGGTAGCATAAATTATGTGCTTGCAGGTTATCGTAAATTTTGTGGTAGTATAAACTGTATTAGTCTGCGCTTCATACGTAACCTTTTCTACTTCGGTATGATCATAAACTGCTAATCCATACTTTTCGATACTAAACTTAATTAGTGCATGTGTTAGCCTGTACGGATCTAAACTGGCACCTGCATCTGATAAAATTGCACCTTTACCACATACTTCAAATTGACTTTTCAATTCATCAGCTGTTACCCATTCAACCGGAAAGTTATATTTTTTGCGGGCAGTAAACTCCTTCATTAACCACTTCAGTTCCCTATTTGAGTAGGCAACATACAAACTTCGCATTCGCTGAAAACCACAATCGGCTTGTGTATCGATTACAATTCTTTCGAGTTTATCGATGGCTAAAATACCTTCGCGATAACTATCTACCGCCACGTTCTCTCCTACTTTATCGATTAATGAAAATAACGGTTCATCAATTTCATACTGAATCATGGCCGTGGAAGCACTGGTACTTCCGGTAGCCACATCACGGGCATCAACTAAAACTGTTTGGTATCCGGCTTTTGTCATTTCATAAGCCAACAATGCGCCTGTAATTCCGCCCCCAATAATTAATACTTCTGTAGTAACATCACTGTCTAACGTAGGATAGGTACTCATCAGTCCGTTTTTCAATAGCCAGTAAGGCTGATTTGAATGTAACTTCATGCTTGCTTTAATTATAGAATGTACTCACGTGTTCCATTTTTATAGGCTTACACGCGTTCTCCATGCATAATGCAAGTGATTTGTTAACGTATCGCTTCAGCAACTCAAACTCGATGGGCTTTTGCATATAATACAATGCTCCACTTTCAACTGTTTGTTTTTCAATTTCAGTATTATAATACCCGGTTAGTACAACCACAGGCAGATACTTTAGCGCACTATTTTGCTTAATATCGATTATACACTCGAAACCATCTTTAAAGGGCATATTAAGATCGAGGAAAAGAATATCGGGTAGACTTCTACTTCGCAGCATTAGTTTTTCCATTAATACTTTTCCATTATTCACTGTGGTTAACGTTACAGCTAGTGATTGTTCTTCCAAAACATTTTTAAACAACAGGCAATCATCTTCATCATCGTCAGCTAAATATATTTCAATTGGTTTTACTAAGCACATATTGCAAAATGTAGTTAAGTGAGTTCATCGTCTTACTTTATTGTTAAAACTGATGCCAAAAAATGGGTTCAGCATACTGGTTAAATGTGTACCTCAAGCAGCGGTGGTGGCATACATTCCGCAATCATTGAGGCAAAATTTCCACAACATGAAAAGATGTTCTTGTTAAGAAATACTTTCCCAACGCATTGCTTTTAATTCATATTCCGCATGGAGTATAAATACAAAATAATTTTCTGTCCAAATTGTATTGCCGATAGGGTCTTGAAACGAGTTTTATGGATATCATCCTTTTCGGGAAATGAAAATAAATTCTTTTTAGCAACTAAGCTTCGAAGTTCGTCTGGTCTATACATGGTGTTCGTTTTTATGATGCTCTTCCCGTATATAAATCAAGTATAGTGCCTATTCATTGTGTTAGTGAATACCCTTCTCTAAGATTTCTGAAGAAGAATTTAATTCTTACCTTGATGCCCAGTATGTTGAAATTTTTATGATAGCGTTTTACATTGTAGCCGGGCTCATTTTACTATGCTCGTATTGTCACTTATTAAAATATGATGTTTGGTGGATTAGAGCCTTTGATTTTATACATACTCAGCTTGCTTTTTCGGTTAGCGTACTTTTACTTATTGGTCTCTTCACCTATGATTCATCTTGGCTACAAACCAGTGTACTTGTACTTTTAGCATTGACCTTGGGATACCACCTTTGGCTTATTATTCCATTTACCCGACTTCATACAAAACAAGTACTGCCGAGTGCCTTAACGCAAAAAGAAAATATGATTCGTGTAATGGTAACGAATGTTTACCAGTATAATACTGAATACAATCAGCTTATTGAGGTTGTACAAAAAATCAAACCTGATATTGCCCTATTTGTAGAAACCGATAAAACCTGGGTTGATGCGCTGGATGTACTGGGCGATCACTTTCCGAATAAAATTGCCTATCCGTTAGATAACACGTATGGAATGGTGTTGTATTCTGCGCTTACAATCACATCGAGTAAAGTTTGCTTTTTAGTTGAGGATGACATTCCCTCTTTTGAAGTTACTGTGAAACTACCCTCTGGAGTAGCGGTAGATATTTACGCCACCCATCCGCAACCGCCAAGCCCAACGGAAAATGAAAGAAGTACAGAACGAGACGCAGAACTTTTACAAATAGCAAAAAAGGTAAAAGAACGAGACAACCCTACCCTGGTTATCGGAGATTTAAATGATGTGGCGTGGTCGCATACTACGCGGCTGTTTAAACGAATAAGTGGCTTGCTGGATCCGCGTATTGGTAGAGGGTTGTTTAATACATTCCATGCAAAAATACCGCTCATCCGATTTCCACTAGACCACATTTTTTCGAGCCATCACTTTACGCTCGAAAAAATAGAACGATTGCCCCATTGCAATTCTGATCACTTTCCGATTTTTATAGAGTTGTGGTATGAGCCTATTGAAAAATCAAAAGAAAATATAAAAATAGCTGACAACGAAGATCAAAAAGAAGCTGCCCAAAAAATAAGCGAAGCACAGACTTAAAAATTTACTTAACATTTATCCGCTCTTCTTTTAACGCATAAAAAAAGACTTTCGCTTACGCGAAAGTCTTTCGTGATAAAACAACGGGTAATCTTAATTAGAGCCAATATTTCCTTGCGCCACTGTTGTTGGGTCGATGGCGCTTGTACCTACCCGTACGTGGCCATTAAAAGCGCGTAATTGATCATACGAAATAGCCGTGTTGTTATTGAGGTTATTAACCGATGTAGCGCTTGTTCCTGTAGCACCATTGTAGTTATTCAATGTAATAGCAGCCTCTCCGGGTGTTTCTATGCTACCATCATAAATTGCAATGGGATAGTTACCTGCAGTAGAAGCACCGACTAGATCTACATTGATTAACGATGTACCATTTAAACGTCTGGTAACTCGTACGGTGCCAGTTATACCAGAGTCGTTGGCTTCTGATAAACTATACGAAGTGGTACTGGTGGTTAATTCATTCTCGCCAATATCGCCTTGTGCTATAATGGTTGCTAAATCTGCCTGACTTAAATGAACGTTTACATATCCATTTAACGCTAAAAGCTCATTGTACGAAATATCGGTTCCATCATTTAACTTAGTAACTACCGTTTCACTTCTACCAGAAGCTCCATTAATAGAATTTAAATCTAAAATAATACCGCCTGTTTGGGCAGCCGTATTTTCATGAATATGCGCTACGTGTGTATTGCCTGAAGTTGTTCCATTCAACTCAATCGTAATTACGGTGGCATCATCACTACGTTCAGCAAAAGTTACGGTTCCTGTAATGTTAGGATTAGAAACTGCTGATAGTGTATATGTTTTAGATTCACCAGTAAGCGATGGGCTAACGGTATCATCATCGTCTTTACAACCAGCCGCTACTAAACCCAATAGGGTAATAACTGCCGATACTTTTAAAAATGTTTTAATGCTAAATTTCATAAGGAATTAAATTAAGTTTTGATATGTCTAAATGAAATTTCATGCCATTACTTAATTCAGCGAAACATCGGCAATAAAGCCTTTCACGATCAACTTAGTTGTAGGTAATAAACACCAGTTTAGGTTAGATGGGGATATTATGAAACAAAAAGTTACCGGATTAAAAATCATCTTTTTAGATATATATGAATAGAGTTGTGGAGAAGTGTAGCAAAGCCGTAGAAATTATACTACGCTCGTTGTGGCAAATCACTAAGCATAGATGTTTTATCTGCCTGCAAAGGCTGGCACTATTCTTTCAGCAATGGAATCAATTCATTAACAGTATGAAAAACAGTGAATTAATCATTCAAGATGCGAGCGATATCATTAAGGTAAATGAATCGCGTGCAATCACCTTTACACAATGTGCGTATGCGACTAATGAAATGCGTTTAAAAGAATTACTGAATAGAGAAACGGATAATGCGCAAGATAACATCATAAAACTCAAACGATTGATTAAGGATCACTATGGCTATTCAACTGATGATGTTACTCCCGGAGCCATATTTTTAAATTGGCATGACAACAAACCTACATTTAATTCCCAACACGATGAGACGCTACTCTACGATATAGAAGTAGCCGACTTTATAACCTTACAATGTTATAGTCTGGCGCTTAGAAAATCTGTGGTTGATGAATGGCTTAAAAATCTGTTGGAGTTTCAACACCATAATGGCATAGCGATCTATAAAACTATTCGAAATCACAAAGAAGCTTTACTGCGAAGTCGGCAATCATTGATATATCAATAGTCTATGAATAGTAGATAACTGAGTTTAACCAACCGATAGATTAAACTCAGTTACCTACTCGTATCACTCTTCAATAACTATATCTAACTTACTAATAGCACTTACTTGAAAAAAGCCCAGTGCTCCATTGGTTAAGTTTGTTCGTGGGCTAGCCGGAATGGGACCAAACATACCGCCTCCATCATTATTTAACACGGTAAACAAATCATTAAAATACACATACCCTGCCCGCGTAATGCTATACATTTCTACTGTGGCCTTATCGCCAAGTCCAAAGTATACAGGTGAGGGGAATCCATCGATGCGTTCAGCGAGTAACTGATCATCGCTATAATAAATGTCGGTGTTATTAAAATAGGTTATCTCATCATTTCGGTAGAACTTAAATAAGTAGTAATCGTCCTGATCGCGCGGCTCTATAGCAAACATCACCACCTCATAAATTTTTCCATCCTCATTCGGATCGTCTTGTTGAGATTGATTAATTCCATACTTTAAACTATCCAGTGTAGTAACAGGCATAAGTTTATCGGTAGCTGAATATACTTCGTCATTTGCATTTACCTGCAAGGTGTAGGTTCTGCCAATAATGCCGAGGAAATCAGCAGGTGGCAAATAAAATCCTGTCGAATCCGGATGATTATTCGGATTGTGTACAAACACGATCTCTTCGCCTGTGTTATCGGTTACCCGTACCGTTGCCGTTGTAACTCGCGGTGTTTTACCGGTACTGTAAAAATCTACCGACTGCGATACTTTTACATATTGATAACCGGGGTGATCTGTAATTACCGCTTCGATAACAATTATGGATGGCGTTTGGCGCAGATCTAATACGGTTGGTTCGTCACACGAAGCCAGAAGAAAAACAGCCAATATAATGATGATGATATTTTTCATAGTGGGATTAGAATTTAAAGTTATAGGTAACCGTAGGTAAAATGGGGAACAAATAAATAAGGCGTGCTTCTTTCAACGTGCCATCGCCAATAACATTGCCCTCACTATCTTCAGCCGTTCGTGTGTAAATAGTAAATGGATTTTTTCGGTTATAGGCATTGTACACAGAGAATATCCACTGCCCTTGCCACTTACGGTTCATGTTTTTACGTGGGCTAAGTGTTGCCGATAAATCAAGCCGATGGAAATCGGGTAATCGATAACCATTACGTTCTGTAATTACATCTGGATTGTATGGACCCAATTCATATCGCCCACCCGGTAAGGTAATTGGTCGACCCGTACTGTAGGTAAATGTCGCGCCAAAACTCCAGTGTGCATTATGTTCATAAACTCCTTGAATGTTCGCTACATTTCTGCGATCATAATTAGCCAAAAATTCATTACCCAAATTAACACCATCAATTTTACGCATGGTTTTCGACCAAGTATAACTCGCCATACCATTAAACTTCCCTTCTTTCTTAGTAATCATAAACTCGGTTCCATACGACCACGAATCTCCTTGACGGTACTCGGTAGACAAATCTCTGTTAAAGAATATCTCTGCGTTATCGGCAAAATCAGTAACGTTTTGAATGTCTTTATAATAAGCCTCCACAGAAAACTCATATTGATTATTCTTTAAATTTTTAAAATATCCTACCGCAACTTGATCTGCTATTTGTGGCTTTAGATACGTATTGCTTGGATTCCACGTATTAAAAGGTAGTGACACCGTAGATGCAGAAATTAAATGTGTGTTTTGCACCATGCGATTGTATGAAAGCTTTAACGATTGCCCGTTGTTTAATAAGTAACGCATACTAAACCGTGGCTCAATGTTTACATACGCTTTAATCGTTTCGAATGCACCATAGGATACCGTATCGGTTCGAACAATGTCAATATTATCGCGTGGATCTTCGTACAGGTATACATCGCCCTTTCCAATGTTTTGAAATATAGAGAGACGCAAACCATAGTCTAAAGAAATTTTATCAGTAAGACGTTGTTGATTACTGATATAAAATGCGTGATCGAGCGCATACATTTTTTGAAAATCAACTGTTTCAAAAATTGAACCTGCAGATGTTGGAGAAATTCTTCCTGGAGAAAACCTCCTTCCGGTAAGATGATATCCAAATGACATCTCATTATTAACATTTAACGCATAGGTTAAGTCACTCTTTACACTAAGCTCTTGCAGATTGGAAGTCCATGCAAACCCTTGAACAGCATCGTCTAATTCTAATTTGTAATCAAAGTTACTGGCGATAATAGAGACATTAGAAAACAAGCGCTCATTAAATAAATGATTCCACCGGAATGTGCTTGTCATGTTACCCCACTCAAACCCGAAGTTATCGTCAAACTGAAATACATCGCGACCAGAATAGAAGGCCAGAAAAAATCGATCTTTATTGGTTGGTTTCCAATTTACTTTAGCGTTGATATCATAAAAATGAACAAGGTTATTTTGATTGGCAGCGCGTAAAAACAAATCAACATACGATCGTCTGGCCGACACTACGAATGAACTTTTATCGCGTACAATCGGTCCCTCCACCAACACACGACTGGCCAGCGTACCAATACCACCATTAACATTAAAATTTTTGTTATTTCCATCTTTGGTACGTACATCTAAAATAGAAGAAAGTCGACCACCGTAACGTGCCGGAATACCTCCTTTATAGAGATCGGAATCTTTAATGACATCGGCATTA
>CAYNKN010000052.1:0-4095 GCA_964397805.1 uncultured Chryseolinea sp.
CCGCTGCCTTCGCACAGCGATTGTGTCGCTATAGGTTGTGTCGTGATCTGAGGGGAAGCATTAACCGTTAGCGTAGCCACTGAACTCGTAACACTCGGGGTACATGTGCCGCTTACTACTACATCGTAATCGCCTGCATCGCCTACTGCCGTACTCGCTATCGTATAACTACTGCCCGTAGCCAACGCGATCGGAACGCTGTTCCGTCTCCATTGATAACTTACTCCAGTCGTAACACCTGCATTAACACTAAACGTTACGCTCTGACCTGCACAGACGGTCTGACTAACAGGCTGTGTGATAATTTCCGGTTGTTCCTGAACAACCAGTACCGAACCGCTGCTCGTAACGGGAGGGGTACACGTACCACTAACTACTACCGTATACGTACCACCATCTGAACTCGCCAACGTGGCAATACTATAACTCGAGGCTGTAGCTAACGGTATATCCAATCCATTCTTCTTCCATTGATAACTTAACCCGGTGCCCGTAGCCGTAACACTAAAACTAGCTCCGCTGCCTTCGCACAGCGATTGTGTCGCTATAGGTTGTGTCGTGATCTGAGGGGGTTCATTTAAAGTAACAGAAACGGTATTCGTTAGCGTAACACTGCAAAATGGAGTTACTCGAATGGCTACAACCTTGATAGTTAAGGCCGCTGATAGACTATTACTTTCAAGCGCTAAATCCCCACCATTACCTTCCCAAAAACCGCTTAGTGGAGCATCTGTGGCATTATTTTGAAGCTGGTAAAATACACCTGTCTCTGAATTCGCTACTGTAACCAGAATGGAATTGTTAGCGCAAATAGCTGTAGACGATGGCGTTACAGGATTACCGACCGTTGGACATTGCGCCCATGTAAACGCAGTCGATGCAAGAAGTAATCCCACACAGCTAACTAAAAAGAAAACGAACTTGTAGAGTTTATACATTCAATAAAGTAAAAAGCACCATTAAAAACTTAATCATTGGCATCATCAGTTTGTAACCTTCAATTCTATCCGCTTCACTCATTTAGTTTATAAACTCCCCGTCACGGTTTACAATGATAAGAGACATTTTTTTCTGTGTCTCTAAACCAACCGTACCGAGTATCACTACCCTCCCATCGGGAAGCTGAATTACGGCACCGGCTTCATCGTCACCCTCTGGTGAACCGAAAGCCCTGGAGTTTAAAACCTGACCATCAAATGAAAGTCTTACTAACAAAATATCGCTAAGATTTCCTGCACCCAACACATTACCGACAACAAAGTAGCCATTGGGTTGAGCATTTGCTAGCGCTTTGGCATGTATGGGAAATCCAAGTGAAATTCGAAATGGGGCAATAACAGACAAATCTTTTTTAAAGGAAGTTAGATAGAGATCACCATAAACATCACTTTGATTCGCTTTAGAAGTACCTACCATGGCGAATGCACCTGTTCCAAAATCAGGTGATTCAATAGCGGCTACAGAAACTTCAAACCGTGTTTGGTCGCCCGCAGATTGAAACAATGATTGTCCACCATCTGCATCATAAACAATGGCTTCAAAATTCTTTTGAATAACACCAGCATTGTTTTCGGCAATAATACGATCAGAGTAACCTAATGCCACATATTTGGTTTCACCTTCAAATTCATTTTGAAATATCTTAATAAACGATCCATTTGATTCTCCTCCCTGTTTGATTGTGAGTAGAACGCTATCATCTGTTAAGTTTTCATCAACCGTAATACCGATCAAATCAGCCACATCATTACTTACCGGATCGCTCGGTAATCCGGGTATCGATGTTGGGAATAGTCCACCAGCCGTATATCCAGCAACCACAAATCCATTATCTATTGTTTGAGTAACTGATTTAGCAAATTGTTTAACTGCACTGGGGAAGATTATACTATCAACGCCAACACTAGACTGGTCGATTATGGTTAGTCGAATTCTGGAATTAGGTTCATCACCAATGTTGGATACCACCACAAGTTTTCCGGCATGAATTCCCGAGGTAATCAATTCAACATCAACAGCCCGCTCATCAAAACCACCAAGTTGTCGCTGCCAGATAATATCACCTACTCCATTTACCTTTACCATAAACGGTCGACTTGGGCTAATATAGTTGCCCAGTAAAATCATCGTACCATCTGGATTTAATACTAAATCAACGCCTTCCTGATCGCCATCACCACCGTAGAATTTAACAAAATGATCCTTAAAAATTGAAGGAACATTATTAGCCGTGTCGCACGACATGATCATCAAAAAAAGGATGATCAGTAAAGCATATTTATTGCGCTCCATGATCTTCCTTTTTAATATCTCTAAGAATTGATTTTGTTCGCGCCCGTTTTAATTTACGAGGCGCATAGAAAGGATGAATATAGCCGATGTTAACGGCCAAGTTGTCAAGTCTGAAATCATCATCTATGTAATTCCATTGAAAAGTTATGGCATCGATCCGATTTTCGATATTTGCCATATTCGTAAGACTTGTCGCATAGCGCACATCAATAAAGAAGAAATCCAGCTTACGCTTATACAAAATACCTCCACCCAAATAAAATGATCGGTTTAATGTATTTCGTTTATTCAGAAAATCAATGGTTGGGCTCGGCTTCTCTTTAATGGTTAACTCATCTGAATCATTACTGGCATCGCGATTAGCTATCTCAAAGCTTGCCCGATCACCCACTAAAAAATTTACACTATAACCCATATATCCGTATGGTCTGAATTTACCTTGGCTGACGGTATATTTTACACTAATCGGGATGTTAATCCAATCCTGACGATCAATGAAGGTATTGATATCCTTACCTACTCCGAATAGATTACTCGTTTCATGTTTGAAGCTTGTTTGCGCATAACTTATGCCTGCTACAAAAGAAAAGTTATCGTTGTAATTATACTCCAACCCGCCACCTAACTGCCAGCCTATACGCAGAAAGTACTTTTCTCGAAGACCCGGTTCGCCACTTAATTGATAGTCATTGATTACCCGAACAGGCGATATGTTAGGCCCTATGTGCGCATAGAAAGAGAATTGTGGAGTAGCCGTAAATTTACCACTAAGGTATACTAAGTCGATAGGATCTCTATTAGGATCAGTTCTATATTCAGGATTAGCACGCAGAACATTGAGATAACTCTCTTCAGCACCTAAGGGATCTTCTAACAACAAGTAAGTTTCAGCCAATAACAAGTATGCACGCTGGCGCCAATCACGACTCCTATTCCCCTCTAAACATTCTTTTAACATGGCTGGAATACCATAAAAGTGTCCCGCATTAAATTCCTCAGTGGCTTGTGTTAACGTAGCTTCACACTTATCCTGCGCTACAACCTCACAGGTTATAACCAAAAAAACAATACCTATAAAGTATCTTGCGAAGCGCATTAATAATCTTTTAATAAAACCCGAACGCAGGTTGTTTCATACCCAATTTCATCACCCACATATTTCTTCCATTCGTCTTGCGTCATATTGCGACTTAACTTCGGACAAATTTGTTCAGCTAAAATAGCGGGGTTCGTAGGCCATACCCTTATTTCTGATTCGCTGCAAGCAGCAATCAATACATCCGATCCCTTCGCAAACGCAATGTCCCAAATAAAACCATTGTTATTATCCATCACAACCGGTAGATCGTCTGGATTATCTAACACGTATAACTGAAGTCGCTTATCTAAACCAGCACTGGCTAAGAGCTGCTCATCCGGACTAAATTCAACATCATAAACTGCTGCCCTGTGTCCAGTAAACTGACGGGTTTGTTTGGTTTTGAAATCATACAAGCGAACTAAGCCTCTTTTATTACTCAGATCTTCTACTCCGTAAGCAAGCGATTTGCCCGAAGGACTAAACTGAACAGCATGTATGCGATTAGGGTTATCGTCTATCAAAATGCTGCTCGAATAATCTTTCAAGTTGATAAGAATGATTTGTCCATTAAGTGAAGCTCCTGCCAACAAATTGCCATCACTACTAATGCTAATGGCACGAATTTCTTGCGCAGTCTGAATTTGTTTTTTGACTTGCCCAGTAGTTTGATCGACAATCGATAACACTTTACCTACACTGGCCACAATAAAGGCGCTGCCATC
>CAYNKN010000052.1:4105-12826 GCA_964397805.1 uncultured Chryseolinea sp.
GCCATCGGGCAAGAATGCTAAATCATTAGTGGCTCCAGAAAAACCACGAACTACGTTAGGTTTCATGTTTCCACCAATGTTATAAATCTGTAGAAAAGAGGAATCACTTCCGTTGATGAGAAATTTCTCATCCGGACTTAGTGCGACAACTTTACTTGGATAGGGAGTAGCATACGATGTAACGGAGTTGGTTAACTTATCATAGTCACCTTTGTAAATACGTCCATCCGCTCCTGCTACAAAAAAACCTTTTGTCTTCTCTGAAATAACCAATGAGCGCATGTGTGTTCTAGGCGGCCCGGCAATTTTCATAGCGTTAAATGTAGATCCATTAATCGTTTTCAACGCGCTATATAAACCACTGTAAATGTACGGATCATATTTTTTTCCTTCAAATCTTCGGTGAAACAAAAAGCCTTGCATTGCCATGAGGCCTGCGAGATCGCTGTCATCATCTTCTACTGCTGCTTTAGTAGAAAGTTCTTGGGCTTTTGTTAACATGAAAAGTCGGTTGGCCTTCTCATAATTTTCTTCAGCAAGTAAACGCTGTTCGCGCGCAATGTTTCCCACCACTAGAACAGAATCTCGTTGAATATTTGCAAAGATCAAGTTCCTTTCCGCATCACTACGTGCCACCTTTGCCTGATCCAGTGCCTGTTGCAATTCCCTGCGTGTTTGGTTAAGACTATCAAAGGCCAGTTGAAGTTGTGTCTTTTGCCTACTTAGTTGTGTTGATTGAAGTTCAGCTTCTTCTTGAAGATCTTTTGCTATCCTTGATTGTTTTATGGCCTCGAGTTTACTTGCTTCGGCCGCCAGTTTTTCCTGATCGGCTTCTATCTTTTTCAAATAAGCAAACAAGAAAAATATAATGGCTACTATAAATGCAACACCTAATATAATGGCTGTAGCGCGTGCTCCACGAAGCACCCGCCTTTGCATCATCTCTTGGTTTTTTAACTCGGCTTCATAGGTAATTCTACTGGTGTCCAAAAAAACAATTGCTCGCTCAAAAGTCTCATCATAGCGTTGAGCCCATTCGCGTGTGGGGCGTTGTTTTCGTTGCCAGTTTAACGCCAATTGTAAATCGGGAGGTCTCCATAGACCTGTTTTGCCTATTTGATACATAGCCGCAGCTTCCGAAAGTCTGCGATACATTGAAGCGGACTCAAACTCATCTTCTACCCACACCGAAAGCTTATTCCATATCCGCATTAAACTCTCGTGCGAAAGTTCAATAATGGAGTCAGCATTTAACGGAACATTAGCGGCTGGCATTAAAAATGAACGACCCGATTTTCTAAAGTGATCAACAACTTGAATAACCTCTGCCTCACTAGATTCAGTAAGTTCGGCTACCAGACCGAGACGGCATGGTCTGCGCATGCCACGATTCTCTTGATTCTTTTCGGTGATATTTTTAAAAAGTACCTCGGCTATCTCTTTCTCCCGTATCGTTAGTTCATCGAATGCTTCATTAGCATGCTGCGAAAGTGCCTGTGTAATCGTACCCGTTGCCGTGTAATGCCGGATATCAATAGGTTCACTAGGCTCTCTGTTTTCCAACCAATAATCCCAAGTACGCATGAGGGCATGCTGCAAAATGGGAAGCTGATCTTGGTTACTCCCCATATCGGCCAATAGCCGTTTGATTAGTCGTTGAGATATTCTTGCTCCGGCAACAGCTATGGGGCCTTCAATGGCCATCTTTTTTTGTTCACGCGTCATCTGCGGAACCAAGTAGTTACTCCGGTTTACCATTTGGGTGAGTCCCGGGAATACGGAGCATTCGCCAATAAAATCTGATCGCATGGTAATCGCTACATACACCGATGTCTTCTGTTGTTGAACAGCAGTGAGTATAAGCGTTACATAGAGTTGTGCTTCATTAAATGTATTTTGATCTTCTAGTTTCTCGCGAAACCGAAAAATTTCTTCAAACTGATCAATTAAAAAGAAGATGTTTTCACTGTCATCAAGCTGTAGATGTCTCGATATTTCTATCAACCCATCGGGTCCGCTTCGCAATACCGAGTTGACAATAGCTAAATGAATTTCATAGTCAGCTTGGTCAATACGACCTGATGCTGCCATATAATCAACAATAGAATGTGCCAGGTTCTGGATTGGCGATGCGCCTGGTCGTGTGCTGATGATGTTCCAGTTTGAACCCGATTCGGTAACAAAGCCTCCGTAAAGAACAGGTACCAACCCACAAAACATAAGGGAAGATTTACCACTTCCGGAGTAACCCATGGTAGCGACAAAACGATTCTTAGATATCTTAACCAAGATATCATCGATTTGTCCCTCCCTTCCAAAAAACAAATGACACTCGTCAATAGAAAAGGGTCTTAAACCGGGAAATGGGTTGTTTCTTTCTGTATCGATGTCTACAGAAATGTCAGATAAAATTTCATCTTGATCCTGACTATGTAACGGGTTTTTGAGCATAACACCCTAAGAGTAGATGAAATTTAGAAAATGCACCTGAAATGAAACGATTCTCACAAAAGAATTAGTTAAAAAAATTAGCATTACCCAAGTCAAAAAAATGGCTTCGTTCGAATATAGAGCATTTTTTTTGAAAATAAAAAAAAGGGGCACGAAACCCCTTTTTCAAAAAAGAATAATAAACTATCTACTTGATCTTATTCACAACAGCTTCGAATGCCGAAGGATGATTCATAGCTAAATCAGCAAGTACCTTACGGTTTAAGTCGATACCTGATTTCTTTAATTTACCAATAAATTCAGAATACGAAAGTCCGTGAAGGCGAGCACCCGCATTAATACGTGCAATCCAAATACCTCTAAACTCTCTTTTCTTTTGTTTACGATCTCGGTAGGCATAAACCAACCCCTTTTCAACGGCATTTTTAGCTACCGTCCACACATTTTTTTTACGGCCGAAAAAACCTTTGGCCAGCTTCAAGATACGTTTTCTCTTTGCTCTTGAGGCTACATTGTTTACTGATCTTGGCATTTCATTACATTTTTGACTGATGGCGCCCTGTCAATACAGAATCTTACACGGCCAGCAATCGGGTTAAACATTAAACCATTAAAGAATAAGCATCGCTTTTATATTATTCATATCCGACTTGCTTACCACCGACTTGTTACCCAGTCTGCGCTTTTGCTTAGTCTCCTTTTTGGTAAGGATATGATTTTTGTACGCATGCTTATGCATTACTTTACCAGTGCCTGTAATTTTGAATCGCTTCTTGGCTCCTGATTTTGTTTTTAATTTAGGCATTGTATAAAATTTAGAATTCTATTTTTTTCCTGGTTTTGGCATGACGATCATTCCCATTCGCTTGCCTTCAAGCTTAGGAAGTTGTTCTACCTTGCCCATTTCCTCTAATCCTTGAGCAAATTTCAATAACAAAATTTCCCCTCTTTCTTTATAAACTATCGAGCGACCCGGAAAGAAAACGGTTGCTTTTACTTTAGCTCCCTCTTTTAAAAAGTTAATGGCGTGCTTTAATTTAAAGTCAAAATCGTGATCATCGGTATTCGGACCAAACCGAATTTCTTTGATAACTACCTTAACTGCTTTCGCCTTAATTTCTTTCTGTTTCTTCTTCTGCTCGTACTTAAACTTCGAATAGTCTACTATTTTACAAACCGGAGGATCTGCATTTGGAGAAATTTCCACCAAATCTAGACCCTGCTCTTGAGCCATTTTTATAGCTTGTTGAATAGGGTACACATCTACCTGAATGTCATCTCCTACCACTCTTACGCGTGGTGCTGTGATTCGCTCATTTACTCGGTACGGTTCTTCTGCCCGCTGAGGCCCCCTTCTAAAAGGCCTGTTAAAACTTGGTTTGTTAAAGATTGCGATACTAGTAAATATTTAAGTTTAAAAAACAGGGTGCAAATATCGTTATAATTTCATGTTTTCAAAATATCAATTTGGAGCGGCACAATCTATTCTAAATTGTTGGATAAACTCTTCCAGTGGAAGGCTCCCCTGATCGCCCTGACCGTGTTTTCGAACGGCTACTCGGTTCTCCGAAGCTTCGCGTTCGCCAACAATAAGCATATAGGGAATTTTTTTAGTTTCAGCATCCCGTATTTTTCGCCCGATCTTTTCATCTCGGTCATCCAACACGCCTCTGATATCCATGGTTTTCAAATCTTCATAAACCTTTGTCGCATAGTCGTTGAAGCGCTCGGAAATAGGTAACACGGCAATTTGATCAGGTGCTAGCCACAAGGGGAAGTTTCCGGCACAATGCTCAATTAATACGGCCACAAAACGTTCGAGTGATCCAAACGGAGCACGGTGAATCATTACTGGTCGGTGCTTTTGATTATCGGAACCTACATATTCTAATTCAAAACGCTGCGGAAGCTGATAATCAACTTGAATGGTACCCAACTGCCAGCTTCTACCCAAGGCATCTTTTACCATAAAATCCAGCTTCGGCCCATAAAAAGCGGCCTCTCCTTTTACGGCTACTGTTTTTAAACTGCGCTCGTCTGCGGCTTCTTGTATTTCGCGTTCAGCACGATCCCAGAGCTGATCATCGCCAATGTACTTCTGTTTATTTTCCGGATCGCGTAAGGAAACCTGAGCCGTAAAGTTTTCGAATCCTAAAGATTGAAAAACATGAAGTACCAAATCGATTACCTTGATAAACTCATCTTTAACCTGATCTGGTCTGCAAAAGATGTGCGCATCGTCTTGAGTAAATCCACGTACGCGTGTTAAACCGTGTAGTTCACCACTTTGCTCATACCGATATACGGTTCCAAATTCTGCCAACCGTACCGGTAGGTCGCGATACGATCTGGGCTTTACTTTATAAATCTCGCAGTGATGCGGACAATTCATCGGTTTTAATAAAAACTCTTCGTTTTCATCTGGCGTACGGATTGGCTGAAACGAATCCTTACCATATTTTTCATAATGCCCCGAAGTAACATACAATGATTTACTACCAATGTGTGGCGTTACAACCGGATCATACCCGGCCTTGATTTGCGCTTTGCGCATAAACTGCTCTAAGCGCTCCCGTAAAATTGTACCCTTGGGTAACCATAGGGGAAGTCCCATTCCTACTTTTTCGGAAAAGGCAAAAAGCTCAAGTTCTTTACCTAGCTTACGATGATCGCGTTTCTTCGCTTCTTCTAATAAGCGCAGATACTCTTCCAGCTCTTTTTGTTTGGGAAATGTAATGCCGTAGATACGGGTTAACATTTTATTATTCTCGTTACCGCGCCAATAGGCGCCAGCCACATTGAGAAGTTTTACCGACTTAATAAATCCGGTATGAGGAATATGTGGTCCTTTACAGAGATCAACAAAGCTACCTTGCTCATAAAAGGTAATGCTTCCATCTTGAAGATCAGTTATTAATTCAACTTTATACGGGTCACCTTTCTGGTTAAAGTAAGCTAACGCCTCCTCTTTACTAACATCTCTACGAACAAACTTACTTTCGGCTTTGGCAAGCTCCTTCATTTTAAGTTCAACCGCCAACATGTCCTCTTCACCAAAAGGTCTATCACCTAAATCAATGTCATAATAAAACCCATTTTCAATAGGTGGGCCAATACCAAATTTTACACCAGGGTAAAGGGCTTCTAATGCCTCGGCAAGAACGTGTGCAGACGAATGCCAAAAAGCATTCTTTCCGCTTTTGTCGTTCCATGTCAAAATTTTGATGGATGCATCGGCCTTAATCGGACGAGCTAAATCGCGCACTTCGCCATCTACTTCAATAGCTAATGAAACTCGTGCTAATCCTTCGCTGATGCTTGACGCAATTTCGAAACCTGTTACGCCTTGAGGGTACTCCCGAATACTTCCATCGGGAAGAGAAATTTTTACATTCATGATGAACTAAACTACAAAATTAATTCAGCGCAAATATGACTATAAAGAATTGTAAACCATAAGTATGTTTCAAAAAAGCCAATAAAAGAATATTCACATTTGCTTACAACGAAAATTGCATGCTCACCAAGACAGCAAATTTTCTGATTTGGTACGGTGTATCCAGATAAGTAAGTCGATGCACAAAATCGATCCTTAAAAATCGAAAAATGTTTTCAACGCCATAGCCCATTTCAGCATACGGTACCTTCGGATTAAAAGAACCTATCTCCGTGGCGTCTTGTAAGATATCTCGATTAGCCTGATCTAATCCACCATATATTACATTGGCCGATCCAACCAATCGCCACTTTAATTTTTTCATCAACGGAATTCGATTCAATAAAAATCCTTCGAAATGATGCTGATATTGCAAGGACGCGTAACGATCGCTCACAAATTCACTATAGTTCATTAGGTTAAAGGTTACTGGTGTATACAGTGGTGTTTCGTTTCCGATATGAAGTGCCAATAATGGATAAGGTAACTGGCTAAATACCTTTTCACCTGTTAACGATACATTGCCATTCCCCAGTGGGCCAAAACGAATTCGTTTATGTACACTCAATCGAATTTTGTCGTACTCGAAACTGCTTCCAAACACGCCTTGTAATCCTTTAGTATATCGCAAAGTAATAACAGGCCAGCGAGTTGTGCCCAAGCTATACCGCTCGTTGTCGTCTTGAATAAATAATTCATCGCGGGCATACCTCGACTCCAAAATAATCTCCGAAGTTTGAAACTGCTGACGGAGGCTAGTTAAATCACCCGGGTTTTCATAGTAAGCAAAATCAAAAGCTGGATCGAACGTAAAATACCGAAACGCTGCGCGTTGCGTAAATCCTTTAAATAGTTCTCGTTTAAAATCAGCACGCGCTTCATTAAAATAATATCCTCTTCTAAACACACCAAATCGTTGTGCCGCTAGTAACAAGAAATTGTCGCCAATTGATTCTTCGTCAATACCTACTCTACCCAAGTCACTTCGTGCGCGTAGCGTTACAGTTGTCCAGCGATGGCGCGATAAAATATGTTGAACGAAGGCCATGTATTTAACACGTTCATCACGAAAGCCATAGCCTACTTGCCCACCAATTACCCACTTATTACTGAATCCAATATTGGTTTTGAAACCAGGCTGAATACGAACACCATCTAAATTGTTAACAGCAAACATGGAGGAATACGGGCCGATGTCAATTTTACCTGCACGCAAATATCCGTTCACCATAATTTTTATAAGGTCGGTATAGGTTCGCACAATGGGAATAGATTGGAGCGTATCGATCATGCGATATACATTCTTTTCGGTTTCTGATAGTGGCTCATGACGCAGCGAATCCCAATGCGCATTATCCTGATTGGTTCGTGCATCCTCCGCGGTAAGAATAGGCATTTCGTAAAAATCGGGTTTGTAGGGTTTGTTAATCACAAAGTTTTTATTGGAAGTATAAAATTTTGCTAACATCCCAGCGCTGGTTTTTGATAGTTCACCAATATCAATAAGCACCCTGTTTTTAATAGGTAACCAAGCTTCACCTTCTAGTTGTGTAAGCTCTTGTTGGATACGAATTTTCTCCACAAAATTTAAGTTAGCTTGAGAACCCACAGCTACTTCAATTTGCTTGAGCGCATAGCCATCCCGTGTAATCCACATACTGCCCGTGAACGCCAGGTCTTGTTCGCTTTTCGGAAAAAAATCTAATCGATAACAATCGTGATTACCGATAGAGACACTATCGATTAAATCTACTTCGTAATACAGTCGCCATCCATCGGCAATGGGTGAAACAAAATCTTTTCCAACAATCGATAGCCAGTTTTGATAGAAATTATATTCCTGAAAAGATGATCCCACAAATTGAATAACTGAACTTCCATCTTCGACACCAAGTCCGCTAATTTTTGATTTCAGAATATGCTCAAACTTTAATCGGGGGTTATCGCGGTAGTAAATTTTAGAAACTGTTTCTGTTATAAAAACCGGTAAAATGGGTTTACCATCTTCACCCGCCATGCGTTCAATACTATCTAAAACCTGCGTGATTTTTTTTACGATCTTCTTTTCTCTGAACTTGTCAGAAATATTGTCGACATCCACTTCAATCTTGGTGTAGGTGTCATATTCGAACGCTGATAACTTGCGCTTATCGTTCTTTGATTTGTTCTTCACAACGCGTCTAAGAATTTCATACGCTGGATTTTCGCCAGCAAAAAAAACCACCTCTTTGAGTCGGGTAATTTCTTCTTCTAATTGAAAATTGATTACTTGTGATTTTCCCTTTTCAACAACTTTTTTCTTCGGCTTATAGCCGATGTATGACACCACCAGTGAATCTTGCGGAGTGAATGTTTTAAGTTCGTAGTTACCATCAAAATCGGTGATGGCGCCAATGGAAGTACCGATGTATATTACATTAACAAATGGTATGGGATCGCCCGAATTTGCATCGGTTATTTTCCCACGTACGATAGTTTCTTGTGCCCATGAAAATAAACTACCCAGCAAAAGAATACTGAGTAGCGTAACTCTTTTGATTTTAGTTTTTCTATGTAGACTACTAGTAAACACAAGTTCGTTTTAAAACATTTACATTCGTTGAAACCAACTTATCTCTTAAAGGTTTCAGCTTGTAATAATCTCCTCTTTATCGCCCAGAAAACGTGGTGCTGTTTTTAAAATATAGAGATCAATCACGGCTTTGGTACGCGCCAGATACTCTCGTATTCGCACCCGAAAGGAATATTCATATCCAGGCTCTTCGGCACCCATAGCTACCGCATCTAATTGATAAAAATCACTAATAAACAGTGCCCGATAACTATGAAAGGGT
>CAYNKN010000053.1:0-12718 GCA_964397805.1 uncultured Chryseolinea sp.
GTGGTGCCTTTTTGGTGCTTTTCTTGTCCGATCACCGTTTGAAGCGCGATTTCAGCTTGCTGAAAGGTTTCAAGACAGTCCAGAATCATGAATTTAAGCCAATACTTCTTTTTCCATTACCACTCTACCATTGTAGTAGAGCTTACCTTCGAGCCAAAAAGCTCTATGGGGTAAATGATGTTCACCGGTAGTAGGACAAACCGTTAGTTGTTTTGCAGTAGCTTTATAATGTGTCCTTCTTTTATCTCTGCGCGTTTTCGAGATCTTTCGTTTTGGATTCGGCATAGTCTAATACAGTTTATTTTAACTTCTTCAATATATTCCAGCGAGGATCAACCTCCTCGGTGTTTTTTTCTTCTGCGGTTTCCTCCGTAGTGTAAACCAGTTTACCTTCTTCACCATCATCCGTTTCATCTTGGAATTTTGGATGAAGCTTTTTAATCGGAATTCCCAGCGTAATGAACTCGAAAATAAAGTGTCCGAGTTCTAAAGAGGTTGTTTCCCGATTAATAATGACGATCTCATCGCTGATCTCTTCATCCTTTTCACCATACTTAAAAATAAGCTTGTGGTGCTTTTTAATCGGATAATCGAAAGGTTCCAGCGTTCGATCGCATACTAATTTGGCAATTCCCGTAATCGTAAAGTCAGCTTCCAGAAAAGTTTCTCGCTTGTCAAGCGCCAGATCAACCTTAAATTCTCCTTCTGTAGCCATCTCGGCTCCGTACTTCAGAAAGAAATCTGCCGCCACATCAAATTGAAAATGGTGGATTTTGTTGCTCAGGCCTACAATATTGATACGAAAAGCTTTCAACAGCTTACCCTACCGGGTATTAAAAATTAGTCGGCAAATTTAGGATAATTAATTAGAAAGTAAAAAAACCTACGAAAATGGGCTAAAGGTATTCCCTCACGGCAGTGGCTTTGAACTCTGCACGGCTCTTTTTGCCGTAGAATTCAATAAAATAATCGATAACGCCTTTTTTGAAACCTAGTTTGATAGCAATGTTTTTACAGAAAATAACCTCGCTTTCGAAAACGTTTTGATCGGCAAATACTAATTCGATGCAAGACATGAGGTATTCGAATTTTTGATCTACAGAAAGTGCACCCAGCGAGTCGATAGACTGTGGGTTTCTAATTAACTCATTAACCTCTTCTTCCGGAAAATTGCGCTCGCGGGCTATCTTAAAAATTAGCTCTCGCTCTATTTTGGCAAAGTGCTTATCGGCTTCTGCTAACTGAATGAGTATATTGAGTTGCTTTTTTGTGACGATATCCATCTAAACTAATACTTGAAGTCCAAATATAGAGAATAACAGTTTAGAAGTATGAATAGCTGGCTAAAAGGTAAAATGAGCTACCTAATAATACTTATTTTTCTGTGGATGGTGAAGTGCGTTGCTTAATGATATCTGCCGCCCGATAAATAGCTTCCCTCAAGGAGCTTTCATCGGCTTGGTTTTTTCCGGCTAATGGATAAGCCGTTCCGTGGTCGGGCGAAGTGCGCACAATGGATAGTCCGGCTGTGAAATTTACCCCCTCTTCAAAAGCAATAATTTTAAAAGGCACCAGCCCTTGATCATGATACATGGCTAAAATGCCATCATACTTCGTATACATGCCGCTACCAAAAAATCCATCGGCAGGAAATGGGCCGAATACGAGTTTGCCTTTGTTTTTTAAGTCGGCTATTAACGGTTTAATGATCTGTTCATCTTCCGCTCCAATTAGTCCGCCATCGCCAGCATGAGGGTTTAGTCCTAGAATAGCCATGCGCGGTTTAAGTATTCCAAAATCATGACGGAGAGCGTGCTCCATCACTTTTAGTTTTGCCTCTATTTTTTCTTTTGTAATAAGCGATGCAACATCGCGAACAGAAACGTGCTCCGTAACAACACCCACGCGTAATTTCTCGCTCACCATCAGCATCAAGCTTTCGCTCGATCCAAAAAAATTGGTTAGAAACTCAGTATGTCCTTTAAACGGGAATTCTTCGCTATGTATACTGGCCTTATCTACAGGGCCAGTAACCAAACCATCCACAAATCCTTGCTTTAAATCTTCGCATGCTTGCTGCAAGGCAACTAAAGCAGCTTTGCCACTTTCTTTCGATGCTTTTCCAGGCGTAATTTCTAGGGTGTCTTCCCAGCAGTTTACAACATTTATGCTCTTGGGTGCAAACTGACCTCGTTGGCGTACTTGGGTGTAATTGAACTCATCAATACTTAACGTTTTTTTATAAAACCCGATAACTTTTGCAGAGCCATAGATAACCGGAGTTATGGTGTTGAGTATGCGATTATCGGCTAGTGCTTTTATAATTACTTCAGAGCCTATTCCATTTAAGTCGCCTAAAGTTATGGCGATACGAGGTTTATGTGCTTGCATCATAGATTGATAGAAATACCATGCGAGTTAATGAAATTACTTTGAAAGTCCGAAACACGATGCTGATGCGGTTTTTGTACTTTTGTTTTTTTTCATGCGCTACACACCATCTCATAAGGTAAGACCCAAGAAATCGCTGGGGCAACATTTTCTTCACGATCGCCAAATCGCCAAGCGTATTGTTGATGCACTTGTTATTACCGATGATCAATCCAAAGTGTTGGAGATTGGTCCAGGTATGGGTGTGCTTACTACCTTTTTGATTGAACGACCAGAGATCGATCTTCATGTTATTGAAATCGACCGCGATTCGGTGGCATACTTACATAAGCACTATCCGCCTCTAGCCGGAAGAATTATTGAAGGCGATTTTTTAGATTTTGATCTCACCAGCCTTACACAAAAACCACTGGCAATTATTGGTAACTTTCCCTACAACATTTCATCGCAGATTTTTTTTCGTGTGTTGGCCAAGCGCGATCAAGTAACACAAGTGGTGTGTATGTTACAAAAGGAAGTAGCCGAGCGCATGGCCGCACCACCGGGCAGCAAAACATATGGTATCTTAAGTGTGTTGTTGCAAGCCTATTATCAAATCGAATTTTTATTTAAAGTACCTCCCGGAGTTTTTACGCCACCACCTAAAGTAATGTCGGCCGTAATACGCTTAACACGAAACTCACGACAAACATTAAGCTGCAATGAAACACTCTTTGTACAAGTAGTGAAACAAGGTTTTAACAACCGCAGGAAGACCTTGCGCAACGCACTAAAAAATCTAACTTTGGCAGCCGAAATTTCTGCTCTTCCACTATTGGATAAACGCGCAGAGCAGTTGTCGGTAGAAGATTTTGAACACCTTACTGGTTTAATCGAGCAGAGTCGTGGAGGAACACCTCATTGAATTTGAACTAACGAAAGAGTTTCGTAATCGCTTCCAACAAGCGTTGGATGAGAAAGACGAAAACTTTATTCGCCAATCGCTGGAAGGCATTGAAGCGGCTGATATTACTTCGCTGTTGTATGAATTCAATGCGGAGGAATCTAAGTATGTCATGGACATGCTTCCCATCGATCTGCAAGCGGAGATTGTTCGCGATTTGGATCCAGATACTCGGGTAAGTTTTTTAAAAATATATACCGTAACAGAGGTTTCTGAATTTGTCAATCACCTTGATTCGGATGATGCCGCAGATATTCTCAATGAACTTCCGGTTAAAACGCGCGAAGAGGTATTGAATGGTCTTGAACCTCAATTACAAACGCAAGTAATTGATCTACTTCGCTACGAAGAAAATGTGGCCGGTGGTTTAATGGCCAAAGAGTTAATTAAAGCACGAGTTGACTGGACGGTGGTACAATGCGTTGAGGAAATTAGAAAGCAAGCTGAAAGCGTAACAAAATTTTACGCGGTATATGTAGTTGATGAGGTTGATCGATTAGTAGGCAAAGTAGCGCTGCAGGATCTAATTATTTCGGATGCCAAAAAAATTGTTGCCGATCTCTACGAGAAAGATGTGATTTCGGTTGAGACGTATTTAAAGGATACTGACGTAGCTGAGATCATGCAAAAGTATGATTTGGAATCGGTGCCCGTGGTTAATGTTCAAGGACAATTGGTTGGACGAATTACCATCGATGATGTGATTGATGTAATTACTGAACAAGCCGAAGAGGAGCGCCAGATTATGGCCGGTATTAGTGAGGACGTAGAGGAGGATGATAGTGTTTGGCGAAATACACGTGCGCGTTTACCTTGGCTACTAATTGGTATTATTGGCGGGCTGATGAATGCCAAGTTTATGGGTTTGTTTGAAGCCGAACTTGCTCGTATTACCGCTATCGCGTTTTTCACTCCGTTAATTCAAGCAACGGGTGGTAATGTAGGTATTCAATCATCTTCGTTAATTGTACAAAGTTTGGCTAACCCAGATTTTGTTGATGAAGGTTTGTGGCAGCGTTTAGTAAAAGTGTTTTTTGTAGCCCTTCTAAATGGACTATTTCTATCAGTTATTGTACTAGGGGCTAATATTCTTTTATTTGGTGAGTATAAATTATCGCTAGTAGTAGCCATTGCCTTATTTAGTGTGGTGGTTTTTGCGTCATTTATCGGAACCATTACACCATTAATTTTAAATCGTTTTGGGTTCAACCCAGCCTTGGCAGCAGGTCCTTTTATTACGACCACCAACGACTTACTAGGTCTAACCATTTATTTTCTTACTATCCACTTGCTACTTTAATGGCTGTGATGAAATGTCTGGTAATTGATCCGATGCACGAAAGCTTGCAGCCACTGTTAGCAGCTATCGGTGTTGAAATAGACTATCAACCAGAATGCACCCGCGAGCAGATTCAATCTATACATCACCAGTATACTGGGTTAATTGTACGTAGTAAAACAATTATTGATGAAACGCTACTTGGTTCTGATCCTAAACTGAAATTTATTGGTCGCGCAGGGGCAGGTCTCGATAATCTTGATTTACCGTACCTAAAAAGTAAAGGTATTGCTGTGTTGCATGCATCAGAAGGAAATCGCGATGCAGTTGGCGAGCATACCGTGGGTTTGTTGCTTAGTTTGCTACGCCACATTCCTAGAGCAGATAGTCAGGTGAGAGAAAGTATTTGGAATCGGGAGGGAAACCGTGGTATGGAAATCATGGGTAAAACAGTAAGTATTATTGGTTACGGAAATATGGGGCAGGCTTTTGCTAAACGCCTCAGCGGGTTTGGATGTACTGTTTTAGCGTACGATAAGTATAAAACTAACTTTTCGGATGCCTTTGGTAGGGAAGCTAGTATGGAAACAATTTTTAATGAGACGGATATCCTGAGCTTGCATTTACCGCTTACAACAGAAACGCGCGGACTAGTTAATGCTGATTATCTGCGTGCTTATAAAAAGCAAATTGTACTGCTCAACACAGCGCGAGGTGAAATTTTAGCCCTTACAGATTTAGCTTCAGCCATAAAGAGTGAACATGTGCGTGGAGCTGCACTCGATGTATTAGAGAACGAGAAACTGACAACGCTTACGGCTGAACAGCAAACGGCATTCAATTTCCTAAGTAAACAGTCTAATGTACTGTTCACCCCACACATTGCCGGGTGGTCGTACGAATCGCATGTAAAAATAAATGTAGTTTTAAGAAACAAAATTCAAGCGCTTAACTTGACGAATTAAGGTTTGAATTGTTAACTTAAGATTCGAACCGTACGCTTATTGATGAAATTTCTACAAAAGCAGCTCAAGCAATTTAATGAGCGATTCAATGCCATCATTGAAAAGCCCTTACTAACATCCACGATTGTGTTGATTTTAGTAACGGTGCTTGTCTTGGGTCTCAGTGCGCCTTACTACCTACGCGACTTCGACAGTTTTATTCAACAAGTATTAGCCGAAGCACACGGAATGATTTTCGATATTGCTGTGATCGGTATTTTATTGGTGTGGTTAAACAAGAACGGAGAAACCCGCCAGCGGATTAGAACATACAAAGATGAGATTGACGACTTTCGGTTGTGGGAATCGGAAGAGGCGGCCTTTCGTACGGTCGGAAATATAAAGCGATTAAACAGACACAAAATCTTTGAGATCAACTTAGTGAACTGCCATCTTCCCCGAACGAATCTAAACTATGTTAATCTTTCGGGCTCGAATTTAAATTCTGCTAACATTTCACAATCGTCATTAATTGAATCCAATCTGGAGAATGCCCGTCTCAATCAAACAAATTTTGAGAACTCCAACTTAAATCAGGTAAACCTAAAAGGTGCCTATGCCAGTGGAGCAAATTTTAAAGATTCGTTTTTAATTAAAGCGCAGTTAGAGGGGTCATTTTTGATCAAAGCAAATTTTAATAACGCATTTTTGATGGAGTCTAACCTTCAAAATTGCTATGTAATGGGTGCCGATTTTGAAAATGCTAGTTTATATAAAGCCGATCTGCGAGGTGCAAAAGGCTTAACGGTAGAGCAACTGTCTAAAGTAAAAACCTTGTATTTAGCCAAGTTTGACGATGAAATTCTGGAGCAGATAAAAACCAATCTGCCCGAGCTTGTAGGTACCTGATTTTTGCACACCATAAAAATTATTACCTTTGCTACGCAGCAACGGTCTCCCCCAAGAGGCCGTTGTTCTTTTTTTAGATCGGATAGGAACTCCAACCAAGGTGTTGGCGAGTATTAACAAAATGAATTGCAACTTATGGCGAACAAGATTTCATACTACACAAAAGAAGGCTTAGACCGCTTAAAGAATGAATTAGCTACACTAAAATCAAAAGGTAGAGCCGACATTGCATACCAAATTGCGGAAGCACGCGACAAAGGTGATCTCAGTGAGAATGCGGAATACGATGCGGCAAAAGATGCTCAAGGACATCTTGAAGCGAAAATTGCTCAACTCGATGACTTAGTAGCAAATGCTCGACTATTGGATGAAACCAATATTGATACATCGAAGGTTTCCATCTTGTCAAAGGTTACGATTAAGAATAAAAAGAATAACGCATCGGTAACGTATACATTGGTATCTGAAGAGGAGGCCGATTTGAAAACAGGAAAGATTTCCACGATGTCGCCAATTGGAAAAGGTTTGCTTGGAAAGAAAAAGGGTGAGCTAGCGCGTATTAAAACACCGGCTGGTGAAATGGAATTTGAAATTGTAAATATCACTGCATAATTCATGGCCTCTATTTTTACCCGCATTATTAATCGCGAAATTCCAGGCTACATTGTTGCGGAAGATGATCGGTTTATTGCGTTTCTGGATATTAATCCGTTAGTAGTAGGCCATACTTTAATTGTACCAAAGCAAGAGGTGGATTTTATTTTTGATTTAGATGATGAAACACTCGCTGGCTTAAATCTTTTCGCAAAGCAGGTTGCACATGCACTAAAAAAAGCAATACCCTGTAAGCGAATTGGTGTTGCGGTAATCGGATTAGAAGTTCCGCATGCACACATGCATCTTATTCCGATGAATACAATGGGTGATATTAACTTTACACAACCCAAGCTTCATCCTTCAACAGAAGAATTAGCAACAGCTGCTGCTAACATTAAAGCAAGTTTATAAAAGTATTATTTTAAAAGTATCCCTTTGGAGTTAACCAGAGGGATACTTTTTTATTTTTAGTCTAGCGCTTTTACACCGGGTAATACTTTACCTTCAAAGTATTCCAACAGTGCACCACCACCGGTTGATACGTAACTAACATTATCGGTGAAACCAAATTGATTCACGGCTGCTGCGGAGTCGCCACCACCAATAAGTGAAAATGCACCTTGCTTCGTGGCGCGGACTATGGCTTCGGCTATGGCTTTCGTACCCTTTTCAAATTTGGGCATTTCAAAAACACCCATCGGGCCATTCCATAAAATTGTTTTCGATTCTTCAATAGCTTTTGTAAAAACGGTTATTGCTTGTGGGCCGATGTCTAATCCCATCCAGCCATCGGGTATTTCATTGTTGTTGGAAAGTCCGGTGTTTGCATCGGCAGCAAATTTATCGGCAGTAATAGAATCTAGCGGGAGTAAGAGCTCAACACCTTTAGCTTTTGCTTTTTGAATGAGTTCTTTCGCTAAGTCAAGTTTATCGGCTTCTACTAACGAGTTGCCAATGCTACCACCCATAGCTTTAAAAAACGTGTAGGCCATGCCACCACCAATAATCAGATTGTCTACTTTATCGAGGAGGTTTTCAATAATTAAAATCTTATCAGAAATTTTAGCGCCACCCATTATCGCAGTAAAAGGTTTCGCTGTTTGTTCTAATACTTTTTTGGCGTTATCTAATTCGGCAGCCATTACTAAGCCGGCACATTTCTCGCTAAAGAATTGTGCTACAATAGTGGTAGAAGCATGCGCACGATGTGCTGTTCCGAAGGCATCATTAACATATAAATCGCCATGCTTCGAAAGTTTTTCAGCAAAGTCTACATCACCTTTTTCTTCTTGCTTGTAGAACCGAAGATTTTCTAACAGTAATACTTCACCTGGTTTTAATGCAGCTGATAATGCAAAGGCTTCATGACCGATGCAATCACCTCCGAATTTTACAGATGTACCTAACAATGCTTCAGTTGTTTTCAGCGCATGCTTTAAGGAGTACTTTTCTTCTGGTCCATCTTTTGGGCGCCCTAAGTGCGACATCAAAATGCAACTACCGCCATTGGCTAATATTTTTTTTAAGGTAGGTATGGTTGCTCTAATCCGGTTATCGTCTGTTACTTCAAAATTCTTGTCAAGGGGCACGTTAAAATCAACTCGAATGAGTGCGCGTTTTCCCTTAAAATCAATGTCGTTAATAGTTTTCATCTGTTAAATAGTTTGTTTTTGTGGGCGCATGAAATACGCATAATCAGCTTTACTAATACGGGTTGTTTAGTGGATGATGATTTCATGCATAAATGCTGGTTAGTAGAACGGGTTCGAATTTAGGAAAACAGTTGCGAGGGCACGAAGCGATGCGATAGTTTTTTCAGCAATCGTTTGCTTGATGAAATATTGATTATTAATCCCCAAAACTTATTCCTAATCCTTTAGCAGCCAGTACTAAGTCTCCATCTTTATCCACTACATTATAATCACGTGTGGCCTCTTCTAGCGGCACAGAACTAATCCGATTATTCTTTAAAGCTACCATGTGTCCGAATTTTTTCTCTAGCGCAAGCTCGAAAGCTTTCACTCCAAATAAAGTAGCCAACACACGATCAAAAGCCGTGGGAGTTCCACCTCGTTGAACATGCCCAAGAATAGTTTCGCGTATTTCGGCCGTACATCCGGCTGCTTTTAATTGCTCAGATAGCTGGTAGGCAACACCACCTAACCGAACATGTTCTGATTCTTTTGATCCTTTCGTGGCAGTTACTTTTCCGGCTTTTGGTTTGGCACCTTCGGCTACAACAATATTCACAAAGCCTCTTCCATTTTTATACCGTAGATCAATCCGTTTTTTTAGTTTGTCTACATCGTATGGTATTTCAGGAATGATACATATCTCGGCTCCACCGGCAATAGCAGTATGCAGGGCAATCCAACCGGCATCACGACCCATTACTTCCATAATCATTACACGATGATGACTCTCAGCAGTGGTAACAAGCTTATCAAAACTATCGGTAGCAATTTGTACGGCTGTCTGGAAACCGAATGTCATATCAGTAGCCGATAAATCATTGTCGATTGTTTTAGGTACGCCAATAATAGGCACACCTTTATCGAATAATGCTTTTGATATTTTTTGTGATCCATCACCACCAATGTTTACGATGGCATCGAATTGGAGTTCTTCCAGTTTTTTGGCGAGCTCATCCGATCGATCGGTAAACGTAACACTGCCATCGGCTTGAGTAATCGGAAAGAGAAGCGGATTTCCTTTATTGGTTGTTTTTAAAATAGTACCACCTTTCACATGAATGCCTGCGGTGCGTTTGCGCGTAAGCTTGATAATTTCTTGCGGATCATTCAATACACCATTAAAGGCTTCTATGCTTCCATAGATTTCCCAGTCTTTTTCTTTGCGTGCCCGCTTTGCGATACCACGGATAACCGCATTTAGTCCGGGGCAATCGCCACCACCAGTAAGTACAAGAATTTTTTTTGTCATGAATAAAATCGTTAGCGTAAACCAATATTAAATATTTCTATTGGAACAAGTTAGTAAGCCTGTAAAATTTTATCTGTATTACTTTCTTAACTCGACTTATCTATAATAGTTCACCAATACTAGGTATGAATTCGGAAGACTTTCTCATGGAGGGATTTAGTAATTGAATGTGTGGTAGTTCAATGAAGATAGCTATTAGTAAGGTTGTCAAAATCTTACTAGAGTGTTAAGCCGATGCTCTGCGTAACCGATCATTAATGGCTCGTCCTAGTCCGGCTTCAGGGAGTAACTCAGCGAGTATAACATCAATGGGCATACTATCGAAGGCGCGCAAAGCAGCAAATAATTTTTGTGCGGCTTCGGCTAGATTTCCTGTAGGGGAGAGTATCTGCTGGTGAGGTCCATGGAAATCATCTTTAAAGGATAGTATTCCCGAACGCTCGATAGAATATTGCTGAAGAAGTTCTTCCATTTTTCCGATGACTACTTTCTTCCGCGGTGCATAATGACTTTTTAATTGCCCTGGCGCTAACGGGTTTGATGTGGAATGCGTACGCACTTGTACGGTGCCAATAATTTTTTCGATAGCCTCCAAGCTAAGCCCGCCCATTCGATAAATAATTGCTTCATCATTTTCAAAACCAACAATGGTTGATTCAATACCAACCATACAATCGCCACCATCTAAAATATAGTCAATCTGGTTACCTAGTTGATCGGCCACATGTTTAGGCGTTGTCGGACTAACATAACCAAACGGATTAGCACTTGGCGCGGCTAATGGAAAAGGTACTTGTTGAAGTAGTGATTGTGTGAGTAAGTGATTAGGGCAACGAATGCCCACTGTATCTAATCCAGCAGTAACTAAGTCGGGGATAATTGATTTTTTCTGGAGCACCAAAGTAAGTGGGCCAGGCCAAAATGCTTGCGCTAGCAGTTTGGCTTTTTCGGGTATGTTTTCTACATACACCTTTGCCTGTTCAAGCGATGGTACATGAACAATAAGTGGATCGAACTCTGGCCTTTCTTTTACTTGAAAAATTTTTGTTACGGCAGCAACAGACAATGCATTAGCAGCCAACCCATAAACCGTTTCTGTGGGTATGGCTACTAGTTCATCTTTAGTGAGAAGTACAGTAGCTTTTTCAATATCCTTTCCAATCGTTACCATGTGTGCGTAAAACTAAAATTTATTTAGCATATTGAGGGCGGGTTATTAAAGTAAGTAGTTGTTACAAAATAAATAATGATTACAGACTGTAGTTATACAAACCTACAACCCGTTTTTTAAGAAATAAATTAACTAAAGTACATGAGAGTATTGGTATTGATATGGCTGGCGGGATGTTTAACTCTTCAGGTAGTTGCACAAAAAGAAGACAAGGTTTTAACCAAGCAGTTGAATGAACGCATTAAAGATTTTAAAGGTGATGTAGGTATTTATGTACGGCATTTGAAAACAGGAAAAACGGTATTAATTAATGCCGATAGTATATTTCCAACAGCCAGTATGGTAAAAGTGCCCATAACGTTGGGGATATTCGATAAAATTGAAAAGGGGGAATTAGATTACCACGCTACACTAACGTATAAAGATTCGTTGTTATATGAGGGTGAAGATATTCTGGGTTCCTTTAGTAGCGGAGAAAAGATTTCGTTGAGTAAGGTGTTAATGTTAATGATTACAACCAGCGATAATACGGCTAGTTTATGGAGCCAAACGTTAGCCGGAACAGGTACGAATATTAATGCAGTGATGGAGGCTAATGGCTTTAACCATACACGTGTAAACTCCCGAACACCGGGCAGAGAAAAAAATCAAAAGAAGTATGGTTGGGGACAAACTACACCACGTGAAATGGCTGAGTTGATTGTGCGTATTCGCGATGGCAAAATTGTGAGTGAACGTGCCTGCGAGCGTGTGTATCGAAATTTAACCCATATTTATTGGGATAATGAAGCACTATCTCAATTACCACCTACTGTACAAACAGCCTCTAAGCAAGGTGCTGTTAATCGCTCGAAGTCGGAGGTAGTGTTGGTGAATGCACCACATGGCGATTATGTATTTTGTGTGATAACAAAAAATCAAGAAGATGAGCGTTGGGAACCAGACAATGCTGGTTACGTATTAATTCGTGATGTGTCGCGTATGATCTGGAAGCACTTTGAACCCAAATCTACTTGGAAGCCTGCGCCAAAAATTGAAGAGTGGTATTAATGCAAGCTACAGGACGATATATATGCACACCATTTTTTTACTTCGTCACACATGGTGAGCGGAAAAAAAATCGTTATGCTGGTAATAAAATTAACTAACTAAGTATTCACTAAACATTAACGAACATGAGTAACCGATCAAGATCTATTGTAAAAGGTATTGCTGTTGTATTGGTTTTATTGGCTGTAATTATGCAGATGCAATGGGTGATAATTCCTGCCATTAGTGTATACAAATTCTGGCTTGTTGTCATTGCTTTCGGCATGGTGCTATTAGCTACCAAGTAAACGCATTGTCTTTTCAGCCATGCGCATCATGGACTGATTAAATTCAGTAATGACAGGTATCTCATTAAGATTTACCCAAGCGAGTTCGATAGATTCTGGCGTAATAATCAGTGGCGCATGCTGATCGGCTTGAAAGATAAATCGGATATCAAAGTGCAGGTGTTCGGGCACATCTTTACGAGCCGGAATGGTATGTATATAAAT
>CAYNKN010000054.1:0-1958 GCA_964397805.1 uncultured Chryseolinea sp.
GGCCCAATTCACAATTTTTTAATTGCTCTTTATTGAACATCCAAGATATTTTAAAAGAACGCATTCTGGTAATCGATGGCGCCATGGGTACCATGATTCAACGGTATGAATTAACCGAAGAAGATTTTCGTGGCGAACGGTTTAAAGACCATCGCTTTCCACTGAAGGGCAATAATGATATTTTATCACTTACTCGCCCGGATATTATTAAAGACATTCACCGTGCCTATTTACAAGCGGGTGCCGATATTTTAGAAACCAACACCTTTAGTGGTACCACTATCGCACAAGCCGATTACCACCTGGAAGATGCCGTATATGATTTGAACTATCAGTCGGCAAAAATTGCCAAAGAAGTAGCCGATGAGTTTACGCAGCGCGAACCACACAAGCCGCGGTTTGTGGCCGGTGCTATGGGGCCAACCAATAAAACAGCTTCACTCTCTCCCGATGTAAATAGTCCGGGTTATCGTGCTATCTCTTTCGATGAACTAGCCATCGCTTTTAAACAACAAGCAAAAGGATTAATAGAAGGTGGTGCCGATGTGTTGTTATTAGAAACAGTAATCGACACGTTAAATGTTAAGGCAGCACTGTTTGCCATTCAAGAATTGTTCGATGAGATGGGGCGCACTATTCCCGTCATGGTTTCCGGAACAATAACCGATGCCAGCGGACGAACATTATCGGGACAAACAACAGATGCATTTCTGATTTCAGTTTCGCATGTGCCGTTGTTAAGCATCGGCCTAAATTGTGCGTTGGGCGCATCGGCTTTGCGACCATATTTACAAGTGTTGCATGAGCAAGCTCCATTTTTTGTTAGTGCTTACCCCAATGCCGGTTTGCCAAACGAATTTGGTCACTACGATCAAACACCAGAAGAAATGGCCGAACAAGTAGAAGCCTATTTAAAAGAAGGACTCGTCAATATTGTTGGTGGCTGTTGCGGAACAACGCCTGAGCACATTACTTTAATTGCCGAGGTTGCAAAAAAATATTCACCCAGAAAGGTAGCGGTAGAGCATGTCTAACTATTTAAAGTTAAGCGGACTCGAGTCCGTAACGATAACACCCGAAACGAATTTTGTAAACATCGGTGAACGTACCAACGTTACCGGCTCAGCAAAATTTTTAAAACTTATTAAAGATGATAAGTTCGATGAAGCTTTAGATGTAGCGCTCGACCAAGTGCGTGGAGGCGCGCAAGTAATCGATGTTAACATGGATGAAGGTATGCTCGATGCGAAAGCCGCCATGGTGCGTTACCTTAACTTAATGGCTGCTGAGCCAGAGATTGCACGCGTACCTGTCATGATCGACTCTTCGAAGTGGGAAGTTATTGAAGCAGGGTTAAAATGTTTGCAAGGAAAAGGTATCGTTAACTCCATTAGTTTAAAGTCGGGCGAAGAAGAATTTATTCATCAGGCAAAGCTGGTAAAGCGGTATGGTGCTGCGGTGGTAGTTATGGCATTTGATGAACAAGGACAAGCCGATACCTACGAACGAAGAATTACGATTTGTAAACGTGCGTATGATATACTGGTGCATCAGCTACACTTCCCATCACAGGATATCATTTTCGATCCAAACATTTTTCCAGTAGCCACCGGTATTGACGAGCATCGAAACTATGCACTAGATTTTTTTAGGGCTACAAAATGGATTCGCGCGAACCTTCCGGGTGCACATGTAAGTGGAGGTGTTAGTAATGTGTCGTTTAGTTTTCGTGGAAACCAAAAAGTGCGCGAAGCCATGCATGCGGCTTTTCTATATCATGCTATTCAACACGGTATGGATATGGGCATTGTTAACCCTACCATGTTAGAGGTGTATGATGAAATCAATAAAGATTTGTTGGAGCGTGTCGAAGATGTACTCTTAAATAGACGCGATGATGCTACGGAACGCTTGCTTGAATTTGCCGAAACTGTTAAAGGAAGTGCAAAGAAAAAAGA
>CAYNKN010000054.1:1968-3990 GCA_964397805.1 uncultured Chryseolinea sp.
GTGGAAGAACGGTTGACGCATGCACTGGTAAAAGGTATTATTGATTTTATTGATGCCGATACCGAGGAAGCACGGTTGAAATATGGAAGACCTCTATTAGTTATTGAAGGTCCGCTAATGGCCGGTATGAATGTAGTAGGTGATTTGTTTGGAGCCGGAAAAATGTTTTTGCCACAAGTAGTAAAAAGTGCCCGTGTGATGAAGAAGTCGGTGGCGTACTTAACACCGTACCTAGAAGAAGAGAAGCGAAGAAGTGGTGCAGTAAGTAAACCAGCAGCGCGTATTTTAATGGCTACGGTAAAAGGCGATGTGCATGATATCGGAAAGAATATTGTGGGCGTAGTATTGGCCTGTAACAATTATGATGTAGTAGACTTAGGGGTAATGGTACCTACTGAGAAAATTATAGAAGCCGCCAAACGCGAGAAGGTAGATGTAGTTGGATTAAGTGGACTGATTACACCTTCGCTGGATGAGATGGTGCATGTAGCCAAAGAAATGCAACGCGAAAAAATGGTGCTGCCCTTATTAATTGGTGGAGCAACCACATCGCGTATTCATACCGCTGTAAAAATAGATCCGGTGTATGATGGCCCCGTGGTGCATGTGTTAGATGCATCACGTTCGGTGCCTGTGGCCAGCGAACTAATTAGTGTAGAGACACGGGACGCATTTAAACAAAAAATTAAGCAGGAGTATGAAGTGTTGCGTGTTGACCATGCAAACCGACAGCAAAGTAAAAATTACATTACACTACCAGAGGCACGTGCAAACCGAACAGCTATCGATTGGTCAGCTGCAACGCATACAATACCATCATTTATTGGTCGCCAAGAACTTATTAATTATCCACTAGAAGAACTACGCAAGTACATCGACTGGACACCATTCTTTCAAACCTGGATGTTGGCGGGGCGGTATCCGGGAATCCTTAGCGATAGTGTAGTGGGCGTAGAAGCAAAAAAACTTTTTGATGATGCCAATGCTATGTTAGATGACATCATTGCACAAAAGAGTTTACAAGCAAACGGTGTGGTAGCATTTTATCCGGCTACAAATAGGGGTGACGATGTAGCTATTTTTCATTCAGTGGCAGATGAAAACCCAATGGCTACGTTTCATTTCTTACGCCAACAAAACAAGAAAGCGCAAAACTTACCCAATTTTTGTTTGGCCGATTTTATATCTCCAGAAAAAGGCAACGATTACCTAGGCATGTTTGCTGTAACGGCTGGTTTGGGTATTGAGAAATTAATAGCAAAACATCAAGCTGCTCACGATGATTATTCGGACATCATGACAAAAGCATTGGCAGATCGGTTAGCCGAAGCCTTTGCGGAATGTTTACATGAAAAAGTAAGAAAACAACTATGGGGCTATGCAAAAGATGAACAACTCAGTAATGAAGCATTAATCGATGAGCAGTATGTAGGTATTCGTCCTGCTCCCGGTTATCCTGCGTGTCCGGATCATACTGAAAAGAAACTTTTATTCGAATTACTGGAGGCCGAAAAAATTGGTATTCAGTTAACCGAGTCGTACGCTATGTACCCGGCCGCAGCGGTAAGTGGTTTCTATTTCGCTAATCCAAGCGCAAAATATTTTGGTTTAGGCAAGATTAATAAAGATCAGGTAGTTGACTATGCCCAACGTAAGAATATGGATGTAGAAGAAATAGAACGGTGGCTGGCACCCAACTTAAGTTATGCATAATATACTACCATACGATGAAGAATCTTTTCCTATTTTTTACATGTCTACCACCTAAACGAAGTAATAGCGAATCAGTATAGGAAGTTGACACATGACTTTATTCCAAAAATTGTTAATCAATGAAATCGCCATACAAGTGCTTTATATCCAAAGCCATGTTAATTCAGGCGATTACATGTGACAGCTAACAAAATAATATTAACACATGAAAGTAACTGATCATTTAAAAAACGCCAACGGTAAAACACTTTTTACGATTGAGATATTACCTCCCCTTAAAGGAGAGAATATTCGTAACCTGTTCGATAA
>CAYNKN010000054.1:4000-12710 GCA_964397805.1 uncultured Chryseolinea sp.
CGATAACATGGATCCGTTAATGGAATTTAAACCTCCTTTTATCGATGTTACCTATCATCGGGAAGAGTATGTGTATCGCAAAAAAGAAGGCGGCCTGTTAGAAAAGAGTACCACACGTAAACGCCCGGGTACTGTTGGCATTTGTGCGGCTATTCAAAACCACTATAAAGTAGATACTGTGCCCCATATTATTTGTGGAGGATTTAGTAGGGAGGAAACAGAAAATGCGCTTATCGACTTACACTTTTTAGGTGTTGATAATATTTTGGCTTTGCAGGGCGATGCCATAAAAAGCGAGTCGCGTTTTGTACCCGATCCAGACGGCCATCGCTATGCTTCAGAATTATTAGAGCAGGTAGTAAAAATGAATCAAGGTATTTACCTGGATAACGAACTACTGCATGCCTCGGCTACTAATTTTTGCTTAGGTATAGCGGGTTATCCGGAAAAACATTTTAATGCTCCAAATCTGAAAACCGATCTGAAGTATCTAAAAATGAAAGTAGATATGGGTGCCGAATACATTGTGACGCAGATGTTTTTCGACAATCAGAAATATTTTGAGTTTGTCGATAAATGTCACGAGGCAGGTATTCATGTTCCGATAATTCCGGGCATCAAACCCATTACGGGCAAGGGTCAACTTACGGTACTACCGAAAACCTTCCACATCGATATTCCTGAAGATTTAGCCGATGCCGTAGAGTTATGCAAAGATAACGTAGCTGTGAAGGAAGTAGGGATAGAGTGGTGCGTTCAGCAATCAAAAGAATTAATTCAACGAGGTGTTCCCACCTTGCATTTTTATTCCATGGGAAAATCGGATCCTATTTACCGGATAGCCAAGGAATTATTTTAGTGTATATTGGGCGTGTATTGATAAGGTTAGCTTAATTCATGAACAAAGCTCTTACATCTTTACTCATTGCAACACTTTGCTTTACTGCGATAGATTTACCTGCGCACGAAAGTAAACTAGATTCGTTGCTGCGCATACTGGAACATACACCAGCAGGAACAGCGCGTGTCGATGCGCTAAATAAAGTAGCTTTCTCGTATGCCTCTGTTACTGTTCGGATGGCTGAAGATTTTGCAAAAGAGGCTATTCAGCAAGCGAATGATCTTAACTACACTGCTGGTTTGGCCGAAGGGTTTAAAGTACTGGGCATTATTTATTTGGCGAGAGGCCATTATGATAAGTCGATTGAATTTTCGTTGCAATCACTCCAATACTACATCGAACTAAATGATAAAGCAGGGCAATCTAAGGTATACAACAACATAGCTATTGTATATAGCGAATTAAACGAGTTTGATAAGGCCTTTGATTTTACAACTAAGTCGCTGACTTTAAAACGAACCCTGGGCGATAGTATTGGTGTGGCTAATTCGTATTTGGGACTAGCTGAATTTTACAGGAGCATTAACGATCAGAAAAAGGCATTTACATTTGCATCCGCAGCGTTGGTCATTTATTTACAGCGAAATGATTTCACCGGATCCAGCCATGCGTATACCCAATTAGCTAAGGTATATGCCGAGCGCGATGAACACCAGGAAGCAGAAGTCAACTATGTGCTGGCGTATCAGCATGCCCAACGCGCAAATGCTCACTTTCAACTACTCCTTGTTTGCAAAGATTTAGGTAGTTTTTACCTCGCTTTGAATCAGCCAGACGCGGCCTACCCGTATCTGCATCAAGCCTTGCGGATGGCGCGAGAAAGGAAGAGTAAAAATAATGAAGCTGCTATTCATGAATTACTGGCAACCTACTTTACCTCGCAAAAAAAACTAGACTCTGCCTTGCATTACACGCAGACAGCACTTCAGCTCGAACGCGATAATTTCAAGGAACAACAATCTATTCAAGTAGAGACTCTTCAATTATTAATGAATTTTCAGCATAAAGAACAGCAACTAAACTATCAACGCAAGCAGATTAAGCGGCAGTACATTGCTATTATTGGTGTAACCTTAATCCTCATTTTATCCATCATCTTCGGTATTAAACTTTATCGACTCAACCGTAGCAACATTCGCGCAAACGTAGTATTAAAAGCTTTAAATGCTGAAATAAAATTCATGAACGATCAGTTGGAGGATAAGGTAGTTGCACGAACGGAAGAAATCCGAATGCAAAGTAATCAGCTTACAGAATATTCTTTTTACACAGCCCACAAAATGCGAGGCCCATTAGCGCGAATTCTAGGATTGATTGAGTTAACACGGATGAACCCAGAACAGCAAGAATTAGCGGAAATCTTAAAACGGTTAGAGGATTCATCGAATGAATTGGATGAAGTAATTAGGCAGATAAACCGTAAACTCGAAAAGAGCAATAAACCTACTGTGTAAGGTGCTGCAATTTGGGTTTCTTATACTATAAATGTCCAGCAACACTAAACACTATCTTACAGATGAAAACACTTTCTCTTATTGGAGCCACCTTAATCATTTGTTTATGTTCTTCTTTTAATACGATGCAAAAGAGAGATGTCATTTTTTTTGGTGATTCAATAACGCAGGCGGGAGTAAACCCCGGTGGATATATTGTTAAGGTGGGTGAGTTGGCATTAAAAGATAAAGTTGCCGATCGCTATTCATTTCATGGAGCAGGTATTGGGGGAAACAAGGTATATGATTTATACCTGCGCATGGAAGATGATGTGTTGAGCAAAAAGCCAAACACCGTAGTTATTTATGTTGGTGTTAATGATGTTTGGCACAAACAATCGCAAGGAACGGGTACGGATGCCGATAAGTTTGAAGGATTTTATGAAGCCATCATTAAAAAATTAGTGGATAACTCCATTCAGGTTATTGTGTGTACGCCAGCAGTTATTGGCGAACGCACTGACTTTAGTAATCAACTTGACGGAGATTTGAATCAGTACAGTGCCATCATACGCAAGTTGGCCGTGAAGCACGCTCTGCCGCTGGTCGATTTAAGGCAAGCCTTTCTTGACTACAACCGTAAAAATAATCCAACGAATAAGGAGTCTGGAATTTTAACCACTGATAGAGTGCATCTAAATGAAAGCGGTAATCAACTTGTTGCCGAAGAAATGTGGAAAGCCATTCGCGCGCTATAACGCTAAGTTTACGTGATTACTCTTTTTTCTTTTGAATTATCCTTCGTTTCACTGGGCATACTTTGTGTGGTAGCGCTACTTATTGGTATGTCGAAAACAGGCGTACATGGTGCTGGAATGTTGGCTGTGCCACTACTTGCTAATGTATTTGGTGGGCAGTTATCCAGTGGTGTGCTGCTTCCTATTTTAATAATAGCCGATGTGTTTGGGGTAGTGTATTACCATCGTCATACTTCATGGTACCACTTACGTATTTTGTTTCCGTGGGCAGCGGTAGGTATAGTAGCTGGTACCTTCATTGGAAGTTATATTGATGATGGGGTGTTTCGTGGTATCATGGCAATTATTATTTTGATAAGTGTGGTGGTTATGATTTGGCTGGAGCGCGGACATCAGAAGGATGTACCATCATACACATGGTTTAGTGCATCAACCGGTGTGTTAGGTGGCTTTACTTCGATGGTAGGTAACTTGGCGGGTACCGTTATGGCGGTTTATTTTCTCTCGCTTCGCTTTCCAAAAAATACTTTTATCGGTACAGCAGCGTGGTTCTTTTTGGTTGTTAACTGGTTTAAAGTACCGTTTCATGTTTTTGTATGGCATACCATAACCTGGAAGACCTGCATGTTGGGATTGATTTTGATACCCTTTATAATAGTAGGAGCTGTTACAGGAGTTGTTGTTGTTAAAAAGTTATCGGAGACGATCTATCGATGGTTTATTATTATCATGACACTCATCGCTGCGGTGTTTATGCTACTTTAAAGCAGTAGTGACTCGAGGCTGGAATGAATCACCGTGTAGGCTCAACCACTTCTGGATTTGTGATGCATAAAAAAAGGCCAGCAATGCCGGCCTTTTTTCGATATGAACTTAATGTTCATTACTTCTTTTTCTTGGCAGCTTTCTTAGCTGTTTTCTTAGCTGCTTTTTTTGCAGTTTTCTTAGCAGCTTTTTTCACTGTCTTCTTTGCAGCTTTCTTTGCTGTCTTCTTTACTGCTTTCTTCGCAGTTTTTTTAGCTCTTTTTGCCATAGCTTTTTTTGTTTTGTTAAACATTTATTACAAATACAATTCAAATAACTATGATATTATTTTAAAATCCAAAAAAATTTAAACACTTTCTTTGTAGCATCACTTAGTGAGTTGGTTGTTGGTGAAGTGTTTTAATACGAGCACGTAGTGTTTGAGTAATACATACAACAAAAATTAATAACGATATGATTTCTGTCAATCGCTGTAAAGTGGCGCCCAGTATGTCGACTTTGATATTGAGATGAGCAGTTGTTAACGCTTCGCGATGTCAGTTGTCAAGTAATCATCAAACATTTTTTAACTGTCTGTGGTGACTAAGGGCTCAAAAAAAAACATTACATCAAACCTACTTTGAATCTACTTGATTAGTATAAGCGAAACTTTTATTGTGTTGAGTATGCCAAGTAGGTGTAAAGGTTTGGTTAATGTTAACACCGTGGAGTAGCTACATCGAGCTATGATTAGCACTTTTGTCTATGCTGATTTTTATTTCGGGCAAACATATTTATAGATCATCTTCATGGTTTATGCTGCTTTGCCGGTTAGCCTATGCTTAGACAAACTCATTACTTTCCACTTGATTTTGTTGGCTTGAAAGAATACTTTTTATCCTATAACGCCTTTTGCTTTTCTATGGATCGCTATAAAGTAGTGCCGATATAGAAGATACACATAAACCAAGTGATGCTTCAATCCATTCATTATTCATGGTGTGCAGATTAACTTCTACATAAGGGTAGGGTAGTCCACTTTCAGTTGGCTGCATACTATTTTTCAGTATCTGGCGATTAATCTTTGTCAATAGTGATCAGACCACAATAAAAAATGAAACGAGAGCCGATCTTTATTGGTGTTAATGGATTATGAGTAGGTGAGTAATGAATAGACTAAAGAACAGAAGATTCCCGAACAATTAGTTTATGACGTAGTACAATGGTGTCGAGGTTAGCAGCTTGGGTGCTATCAAGTTTATTAATTAATGTGGCGGCCGCTACTTCTCCCATCTCTTCACCGGGATAATGAATGGTAGATAAGTTGGGATCAATGACGTTGGCAATCGGATCATTATTAAATCCGACCATTGCTATGTCGCGCGGAAAGGTAATCCCGGCTCGTTTTAGTTCGCGCATGCAAGCGACAGCGGATGTATCGTTCGCTGCAAAAATACCATCTGGTAGTGGGTTCAATTTTAGTGCATACTGTGCTGCCTCTGCACCGGCTTGATCGGTTAAAGTATTACTAATAACCAGTGCAGAGTCGAAAGAAATACCACGTTCCTGCAGCGCTCTTTTATATCCTTCTAATCGATCGGCATAGACATTTCTATTGAGGTTCCCGGCAATATGAAGGATACGGGTTTTGCCTTGATCTAAAAGATGTGAAGTAGCATCGTAGCCCGCTTGTTTATTATCGATCACCACACTCGTACAACCGGGATGTTCGATGATTCGATCAAAAAAGATTATCGGAATTTGTTTTTTGAGTAACGATTCAAAATGATCTGTATCTCTAGTATCGTAAGCCAGCGAAACCATTAGACCATCAATACGACTGTTATACATCGTGTTTACGCTGGCAATCTCTTTCTTAAACGATTCTTGCGACTGACTGATAATTAAATTATAGCCCTGCTTGTTAGCCACTTTTTCAATACCAGCAATAACGGTAGACATAAAGTAACTATTGAGGCGGGGCACAATAACTCCGATTGTATTGGTTCGCTTTCGTCTAAGATTACTAGCAAATGCATTGTGCTGATACCCCATTTTTTTTGCGGTATCCAGAATTTTCTTTTTGGTGTCTTTTCGAATGCCGGGGTGATCTTTTAAGCCTCGGCTAACTGTTGCAGGTGATACGTTTAAGACTTCTGCGATATCATAGATAGTAATGTCTTTATGTTTACTCATGGCAAATGATCACTCAACTGTTTTTGCTTAGATGGGTATAGATTTCTTAAAAATACTACTCTGAAACCATTGAACAATGCACGTTGGTTTTTAACACTGTTAATTTATGATTTACATTACTCAGACGAACTGTCGTTAGTCATACATAGTGGTAGTAAATCTACCAAGTGTTCAATCACGTTTAACTAAGTCTTGGTGTTGATCGAAAAGTGTAAGGTTTTTCGTAGTGTGATTAAGTAAAAGTTGGGTAGAAGAATTGATTTATAGAGACTATCACTTATGTAATGGAATACTTAAAATAAGTCCTTGATCCATAATACAGATAGTCGTATAGGTGGGGTGATTCCGTTTAAATTAATTATAGCCTACAGAGAGACTAGTTTTGAATTCTATAGTAGGTAGGTTAGTGAGAATCCACTGTTATCTTGGTGAAGATATGCTGGCAAACAAAAAAGCCTGCAAATCATACAATTTGCAGGCTTTTCATGATACTTGAGGGTATCTGTGTCGGGGTGGCCAGATTCGAACTGACGACCTCTTGGTCCCAAACCAAGCGCGATACCGGGCTACGCTACACCCCGAACATTTTTAAGGAGGCGCAAAGATACATTTTATCTCTTCTCCACTACTATCTCAGAAAAAAATTCTGAAATTTTAGTGATCCGACAGGGACTCGAACCCCGAACCCTCAGCTTAGAAGGCTGATGCTCTATCCAGTTGAGCTATCGGACCAAACTCTTATTCATGACTGCGGTACATGCCCAGCAGCATTTTCGAAACTTTCTCGTAACGATCGTACAAGTTTTGGGCATCTACCAGTGTTAATGCACCTGTTTCACCCAATACCTGAAGAATCGTAACGCACTCAAATACCGACCCTCTGGAGACAGTAATAAAGTGCTTTTTATCCGCACTGCTCATCCGAGCGGTTCCTTCTGCCAAATTCAACAGTATATCCATGCTTGATTTTTTCCACTGATCCCTTATTAAAGGATCGAGATTAGCATGGGTATAAATAATTTTCAACGAGTCTGTTACTACTCCCTTGGCTATTTGGTAAACTTCTAATTTCTCGAAATCGAACATAGCACCAGTTAGCAGTTATGAAGCGTTGACTCTTTATATTAAGGAGTAGATTATCTCAACTCTTTACGAAATAGCCCTTTTCAAAGCTTATTTTGAATAAACTAAGTTCCTTAACCCAGCCAATCAAACTACTTTATTACAAAGCGGCTGCAAATATAGGTTTCCAATTAGGGTATTGCAATATAAATTTTGGCTGATAGCCTTAATGCGTGAATAATTTTTTATCCCGATGAATTCCTCAGCCTTTTGGGTTCGAAAAGTTTAGTCTTCCGAAGTATTGAAATTTTGCTCAAATACTCGCCACGAGATAAAAATCAACGCATCACTGCAAATGCAGTAAAAAATAAATTTTCTGGAAACCCGTTTGATCCAAGCCTTCTTTAAAATAAAAAAACTGGTTCCAGTTTTCGCGAAGGTAAGGGCGTGAGCGAACTTGGACTTAATTCAATAGTTCGGAATTATGGTAGGTGTTACATAAAGGCACAAGTGAGCCAAGCTAAAATCAGTGCACAACACTTGCGAAAGTTGGATAGTTTATTTTTCAAATTACATTTTGTTACATTCTGTGATTTGCCTTTACTAAACCAGCAACTTTGTATAAACCAGCGTTAGCGAAAACTTTAATTATGAAAATTCAACTTTAGACATTATCAATTTTATTGATTCTTTTCAACCCCTCAATAGCTTTTGGGCAACTCAAAGCTTATCAAGATAGTTTGGAATTCTACTTTGAAAAGAAAAATGACGAGAAGATATTAATGTGTTTAGATAAAATATTGACTTTAGACCCGAAATCAACTTATTACCTGTTAAGTAAAGGAGCTTTTTTACATGAAAGAAAAAATTATAATGAAGCTATAAAGTTATTCTCAAGAGTACTTGAAATGAATCCCAGCATAAAAGATGCTTATGTTAGACGAGGAATTTCATATTTAGCACTACAAAAATATGACTCAAGTATTTTGGATGCTACTAAATAGGGGAAGCTTTCAACAGGATCTTTTTTATCCTGCGTAAACAACGCTATTTGTACATAGGGAACTGGTTCATTGGATTCATCTTTGATTTTTCCAGAAATAGTAAAAGTTGGAGTTGTTGACTGCGCTGCGCTATCTGCATATAAAAAAACTATTAACACTAGCGCTAGTAGAATTGCTCCGTATGTTTTGATAAGTGATTTGGATACCATAAGATTGTCTGACATCAGCTATGATGGATGTCAAAGTTGTCGTTGAATTATTGTATAGACTTTTTGAAACGTGCTTTGAGGTAGCAATTTTATAACACTCAAAAAATGCTAAAGTTACAAGCGGGTGCCGATTTTTTTGAAAACAACAGCTAACGGGCTAAATAGGCTAGAAATGGTCGTGTTTGTGAAAAAGATTCGATGCCTTTTATCTTTTATTTGCAATTCGTATAGATCAACCTTTGGGTTAACTGGATGTTGAATGAAAGTTTGTCGGTTCGATAATGTCGATCTAATACTACGGACTTACCAGATTCAGAGAAATATTAAAATACAATGCTTGATTAAGGCTGGTGGTCATGGCATAAGGTTGGTCTCCGGTAAATCCTCGAAAAAAATTTCCATC
>CAYNKN010000055.1:0-10228 GCA_964397805.1 uncultured Chryseolinea sp.
TCATTGAGCTTAACCGCACCAAATTGTGAAGGGTCTTCTACTCGCTGCACCCAAATGATACCATCTTGTTGAACGTCTAATTTGAAATCGGCTTTGAAAAGCGTATCCGCGAAAGCGACAATAATTTTTCCTTGAAAGAGTTCTTTTGCGAATAGGAGTGCATGCGATATACCGAGGGCACTTTCTTGATAACATATTTTTCCAGTAGCTCCTACCTCCTGTGCAATTTGCAGAAGACTTTCTTCTACTTCTTTACCAAAAGATGGGTGTATAATAAACCCGATGGTCTCAATTTTTTCGGGGCACACATTGGCGATGTCTTCCACCAGTCGATGAACGATGGGTTTGCCGGCAATCGGCAAGAGGGGCTTAGGTGTGGTTAGTGTATGTGGGCGCATGCGTTTGCCAAGGCCGGCCATGGGGATGATGATATTCATAGTTGTAAATGCTTAAATACGTTGCTGCTATAAAAGTTGAATCTGAAAAGGTTTTTGCTCTTACTGTTTTAAAATACAAAAACTTAATGGTAAAGCTAAAAAAATCAAGCAGAGGCTCGTTGCCATTCTTTTCTTTCGAATAAATAAATAGATAAGAGGTAGCCCAAGATGATGATGCCATGGAAACCGGTGGCAAGCCACTGATTTTCAATCGATACCTCATTGACCAGTAGTACAATTATTACGGTATAGGCAACATACGCCAACCCCTTGGAAATTTTGTACGGTATAGGATGGAACTTTTGCCCCAAAACATAACAAGCGGTGGCCATGGTTGCATAGCAAATAAGTGTTGCCCAGCTGCTTCCCATATAACCAAAGTGCGGAATAAGTAGGTAGTTGGCAGCGATGGTAATGATTGCGCCTCCTACGGTTATAAGGGTTCCATAATATGTTTTATCGGTAAGCTTAAACCAGATGGAAAAATTATAGTAGACTCCTAAAAACAAATAGCCAAGAAGTAGAACAGGAACAATGTTAAGTCCTTGCCAATACATTTCATTGCCTAAGAAATATTTCAGTATGTCTAGGTTAATAGCCACACCCAGCAAAATGGTACAACAAACAATAAGGAAATAGTGATTTACACGCGCGAATAAATGAGGTGAATTTTTATCGGCTGCATTTGAAAAAAAGAATGGTTCGGCTGCATATCGAAAGGCTAGTATCGCCAAGTTCATTAGCATAGCAAACTTGTAACACGCACCAAAAATACCCAAGGCATACTCAGCACTTTGGCCTCTATAAAAATTTTCGGGCAACCACCACTCCAATGTTAATCGCGAAAACATTTCGTTAGTCATACCTGCTAAACCGGTAAGCATTATCGGGTAGGCATACCGTGTCATTTCGGGCGTTAATGAGTTATGAAATACAGGGCGCCAAGAAAATAGTGTTCGGGCAAAAAAGATAAGGTAAAACCCGTTGGCGACTAAGTTTGCCAATAGTACAAAGCCAACACCTATTGAAGCATTGTACGATGTTTTTAGAAAGTAGACATTAAGTCCTACAAGTATGGCAATATTGACAAGCCGCCCTACAGCAAACTGGATGGCTTTCTTTTCTAGTCGTAGGCGGGCAAACGGGATGGCAACTAGTGCATCGATAAACATGATGATGGCCAACCAGATAACAAAATGCGAATGATCAGGAATAAGCAACGCATTGGCTACTGGTGTAGCAAGTAAAACGAAAAGTAGCGAGAGTACCAGACTAATTAGGGTAACTATGGTTTGTGCAAGGTTGAATATCTTTTTGGTATCGGCACCTTCTTTACTGGCATATCGGAAATAGGCGGTTTCCATACCAAACACAAAAATGATGTTGATAACCGCTACGTAGGCAAAAAGCTTGGTAATAACGCCATACTCTTCGGGGTTAAACACATCGGTGTGTAATCGAACGAGTAGAAAAGTAAGGAAGCGTGGTAAGATGCTACCGAGTCCGTAGAGTACTGTTTCGCCTGCAAGTTTTTTGATTTTGCTCATTTACTTTGTCGATAATTATTTAAAGAGTATATCCATTATAACTCTCTACTGTTTTGATGTAAAAAGTGAGGGCTATTAAGAGGAAACAGTAGCTTTAGTTTAATTCCCATAGTTAATTTAATCTTTCCAAATTTGGCATTTTCTAAGGGTTTACATAATGCGAGTGAGATAATACTGGCTGGAAATTATTTCATTTAATGTGGTATTATACCGATTATATAAATATGGATAAACTTGATTCTACTTAATAATCTTTGGCTTTTTATATTTTTTCGAAAGTCTATTCTTTTAAAATTTATGTAAACCATTTCAATATTTTTCATTTGAATGCACAGTGCTACCTCGTTTTACTATTAATTAACGTTATATTTTTCTTCGTTATCGTTCTGGTAGCTTTCTTGCCAAGCGCCTAGCGTCTTTAACAGTCAACCTGATATCACAAACCTAATCCTAATTAGCTGAAGAATTAGGGAAGAATTTCTGATACAGGTAAGACTGCTGAGTTCATCTGTTTTAAGGCCACAATTCAATTTCTTAAAGTCTAAAAAATATGGTAAGAATTTATCTAATTCTGTGCATTTCAATTTTGGCATATATTGCTAAGGGGCAAACATCAACCAACAGTGGAGCTTGGACTGTTGGTGCAAACTGGAGCACAGGAACGGCACCAAATACGGGCGGGTTGTCGGCTAATATTATTATTAACAGAGCTATGACTTTCAACTCAAATTCGATTACAGGATGGGGCTCTACGACCATTACCATTACTGCTGGTGGATCACTTACAGTAACAGGTAATTTTTCGTTAACCGGTAGCGGTGCTAATGTCATAGTTCAGTCAGGAGGTTCATTAACCGTTTCTGGTACAACAACAGTAACAAATGGTGCAAGGTTAACAATAGCTGGAGGAGCCACTCCTGGCTCGGCAACTTTTAATGCGCTGTCAGCTACAAGTAATGGTGTAGTAACAATTAACGCTGGAGCTTCCGTAACGGCCGCATCTTTAACAACTTCAAGTAACAATAACGCAATTATCAATAATTTGGGATCGTTGACCATTACTGGAAACGTATCATCCTCTGGTGTAATTACAAATTCCGGAACAATGCAAGTGAATGGAAATTTTACTCAGAATAATTCAGGTAACTCAGCAACGAATTCGGGTAATCTTACCATACAAGGAAATGCTACTGCACTTGGTCTTATTCAACTAAACCCTGGCGCATCTTCAAGCTCTACTGCGATAATAAATGGAACGTTAACAGTTAATGCCAATCCATGGATCGTTGTTGGAAACAACGTTTCGGCCTGTAATTCAGTGATAACAAATTATGCAAATCTTGTTGTCCGGTCAAACCTCATACTAACTGGGAGTGGCGATGTAACTGTAAATCAAAATGGGAGAATGGCTGTCTTCGGTGATATTGTGAGAGCAGCAGGAGGCTCAGGAAATTTAATATCTATTAGCTGCGGAGGTCAGGTTTATGTTGATGGTAATATAGATTTAGGAACAGGCGGAGGTAATACAGTGACCAATTCAAATAATGCTGGTTCGCCTACAGGTTCAAATGGCTCGCCCGTTATTGGGCTTTATGTAAATGGAACTACCACGGCTCAGAGTGTTGCGGGTAGTGTTGGTAATCAAAATGATTTGTTAGAGAATAATTCAGCTTTTGCTGATTGGATTGGGTCAATACCCAGCAGCCCGTTACCGATTACACTAGTGTATTTTGCTGTTAAGAGTGTTAATACGAGTGGTGTTGTGTTGGTGTGGGAAACATCAATGGAGAAAGATTTTGATTACTTTTTAGTAGAGCGTGCTGGAGAAGATTTGGAGTTTAAGTCAATAGCTACTATTCAAGGTAAGGGAGGCCTTGAAGTACTAACAACGTATAATTATTTGGATAATAATCCGCTTAGCGGAAAAAATTATTATCGGTTAAGAAGTGTAGACATCGACCAAACCTACGAATACTCGAATACTGTCTTCGCCCAATGGCACTCCAATCAAACCACATCTAGGTTTTTAGTATATCCCAATCCGGTTGCCAATTATGTTTTTACTGTGAAATCTACTGATGATCTATCTTCAGACACTCACATGATTTTGTTCAATTCTACAGGAACTGAAATACTAAGACAAACTATGCAGTCGAATGAAGAGATGGTGACATTGCAACCTAATATTGCTGCTGGTATTTATTATCTGCGAATTTTTGGAACAGACACTGCGCAAGTAATCCGAATTATGATTCTGTAGTTTCTAACAAAACTGGAAGCTTCTCTAAAATATCGGCAGTCATTTCGGGTAATCCAAAATGATGTTTCCACCCCCAGTCTAAACGTGCTGCACGATCATCAATAGATTGTGGCCAAGAGTCAGCTATACCTTGACGAAAGTCGGGTTTGTAGGTGATTTCAAAATCAGGAATATGTTTTTTTATAGCCTCGGCTATTTCTGCGGGGCAAAAACTCATAGCCGAAATATTATAGCTTGAACGTACCTTAACTTTTTCTGACGGTGCCTCCATTAAATTGATCGTAGCGTTCACGGCATCATCCATATACATCATGGGTAAGTAGGTATCAGATTTTAAAAAGCATTCGTACTGTTTTTCAGCCAGTGCTTTAAAAAAAATATCTACCGCATAATCGGTGGTACCTCCACCGGGTTTGGCTTTGTACCCAATAAGGCCAGGGTACCGAAGACTACGAACATCAACACCTTTATTGGTGTGATACCACACACATAAACGTTCTCCGGCTTGCTTAGTAATACCATAAATGGTGGTTGGATCCATAATGGTATTTTGTGGCGTATTTACCCTAGGCGTAGTGGGACCGAAAGCAGCGATGGAACTAGGCCAGTATACTTTAGCGAGTTTATGGTTTACGGCAGCATCTAACACATTCATCAGTCCGTCCATATTAAGTTGCCAGGCAAACTTGGGGTTCTTTTCGCCTGTGGCAGAAAGCACCGCGGCCAAATGATAAATCTGAGTGATTTTATTTTTTTGAATGAGGTCGTTCAGCAGTACGTTATCCAATACATTAAGTAACTCGAATGGGCCTTCTGATAAACTACCTTCTGCTTCTTTAATGTCGGTGGCGATAACATTCTCCTGACCATATACATTCCACAACCCCTGCGTTAACTCCGAACCTAATTGTCCGCCCGCACCAATCACCAAAATTTTTTGCTCCACCATATCTAATCGATTCTAAGCCAAAAGATCTTTGGGGCGAAATTACCAAAAATTACGGTTCGGCTACCATGCGTTAGGGTTTGCATTTTCATTACCTTAGCGCCCATGGATTTTGAGCACTATCTACTTTCAAAAAAAATTGATTCAGCAGCTTTTCGCGAGGCCGAACCCCAGCGCTGGGAGGATTGGTTCAAAGAGTTTGAAGAAGTAAACGAGAATAGTTTCACAGCACAAAAACTGTATTTAATTAATCCAATTCGCAGAAAGTATAAACTAGTGAATACACCTTTAACTGAAAAAAAACCAGCGGTTAATGAGGTTCCACTCCCTATTGTAAAGCAAAACACACCTGACTCCCAACAACAACCAACACCGGCTAAGCCTGCTGTTGCCAGACCTGTATTTAAGCCTAAACCCAAAATGAATTAACTCATGTACGCAACACTACAACCCGTATTACAAAAAGAACTTGAAAGTATTCGTGAGGCAGGCCTGTATAAAAAGGAACGCATAATTATTACACCACAAGGTGCCGATATTAAAACTGCTGATGGAAACGAAGTAATTAATTTTTGTGCGAATAACTACCTGGGTCTTTCTGCGCATCCCCGCATAAACGAAGCGGCTAAGCGTGCTATCGATACGCACGGATTTGGATTGTCATCCGTTCGGTTTATTTGTGGTACGCAAGACATTCATAAAACACTGGAAGAAAAAATTTCTTCCTTTTTAGGTACGGAAGATACGATTCTCTACGCTGCGGCTTTTGATGCGAATGGCGGAGTTTTCGAGCCGTTGCTTGGTGCAGAAGATGCGATTATATCGGATGAGTTGAATCATGCTTCTATTATTGATGGGGTTCGTTTGTGTAAAGCAATGCGCTATCGCTATAAGCATAACGACATGGATGACCTAAAGCAGCAATTGATCGATGCACGTGCAGCCGGTGCCAAGCAAATTATCATTGTTACTGATGGTGCTTTCTCGATGGATGGTACGATTGCACAGTTAGATAAAATTTGTGATTTGGCAGACGCGCATCAAGCATTAGTTATGACAGACGAATGTCATTCGACCGGATTTATTGGTAAAACCGGACGTGGTGTGCCGGAGTATTGTGGTGTAATGGATAGAGTAGATATTATTACCGGTACACTAGGCAAAGCGTTGGGTGGTGCTTCGGGGGGCTTTACATCGGGTAGAAAGGAAATTATTGAAATGCTTCGTCAGCGATCACGTCCCTATTTATTCTCGAACACACTGGCGCCAGCTATTACAGGCGCATCGATTGAAGTGTTTGATATGCTTTCTGAAACTACCACGTTACGCGATAAACTGGAGGTTAACACAACCTACTTTAGAAATGAAATGACCAAAGCTGGTTTCGATATTAAACCCGGTGTGCATCCTATTGTCCCTATCATGTTATACGATGCGCCATTAGCACAACAATTTGCTGAACAACTTTTAACGCGAGGTATCTATGTTATCGGATTTTTTTACCCGGTGGTAGCAAAAGGCAAGGCGCGTATTCGCGTGCAACTTTCTGCGGCTCACGAAAGGCATCATTTAGATAAGGCCATTCAAGCATTTACCGAGGTAGGAAATTTGTTAGGAGTATTAAAAAAGTAGAACACAGCATTTACACTGTATGAGCATTTAGTAATTCAGGAATCAAAATGTTTGGGGCGGCTAAACAGATACACAGCTATACCACCAGTAGCAAACATGATGAGCGAATAGATTGCAGCGGGTATAGCCATTTCCGCATTATTTAAAAGTAAGCCACTGCTTGCAATAGCAATTGCCAAGGTTCCATTTTGAATGCCTGATTCGATAGCAATAGCCGATCGTTGCGGGTGACTCAGGTTAACGAGTCTTCCAAGGTAATACGCGATAGTAAGAATAACGAGATTGATTAAAAAAGTAATCAACCCGACTTGCCCAATGTATTTAACTAAGTTTTCCTTTTCGTTAAAAATTACACCGAGAATAATTAACGCAATAAATAACGCTGATGCAATTTTAACAGGCTTCTCTGCTCGTTGAGCAACTGCCTGAAATTTCCAGCGTATGGCCATACCTATTGAAACCGGTATAATCGTTATTACAATAATTTGTAACATAGTTTTTGCTACAGGCAATGCGACAAATTTTCCTTCGCCCATGAAATACTCCATGCTGATATTAATAAAAAACGGAATAGTAAATACAGTAACGATACTCGCGATAGCCGTTAAGGTAATCGACAAGGCTACATCGGCACGCGCCAGGTTTGATAATAAGTTAGATGTTGCCCCACCCGGACAAAAGGAAAGCAACATAATACCTACCGCTAATGTTGGTGGAAGATTAAAAAGAGAAAGAAGTGCAAAGGCTGTTGCCGGAAGAATAACTAGTTGACAAACTAAGCCTACTACGGTGGCTTTTGGAAAAAGTAAGACGCGTTTGAAGTCGGCTAAGGTTAATGATAAGCCCATGCCTAGCATAATAATACCTAATGCTAGCGGCAAAAATACTTCTGTTAAAACAGTGGATTGCATGGCGTAGTGGTTGGTTGCAGGAAGATAAATAAAAAGAGTTTATTTACTTCTCCTCCTTGCCAATAACCACCGGAAAATCTTGTCCGCGCGAAAAGGTGTACGGGTATTGAGGATTGCCTTTTAATTTTCGTGTCATTTCAGGTACTTGATCGTCTAAGTATGATTTTAATTCATAGATCGTAACCTTACCATCTTTGGGAGCGCCATCGGCATCGCCTTGCAGTGCTTTAATAAGTACATAGGTAAATAGTCCGTGACCCAGTTCAGCAAATTCAGTTGCAAATTGTTCACTTCCGGCAGATGCCATTACATGTATGCCAGCACTGCGCGAGAGTTGTGCGATCGCTTTTTCTTCGCTCGCACCACGTGTTGCTAAGAGTTCTACCGATCCACCCGACTGGCATGCGTCCATCACAATCAGTTGCTTTAAGGCCTTTACGTGTTTAAATTTTTCTTGTAACACCGCAGCTTCAATGGCTTCTTTATTCAGTGCATTTAAATCGTATAATCGCGAGCTTTCGGTAGGAATAAAATAAAATCGATTATCAACCATACTGCCATGGCCGGCATAGTAAAAGATGAAAACATCTTCCTGATTAATTTTTTCAGCAAGCTCATCTAACTTCGCTAATATTTTTTGTCGGGTTGCTTCGCTATCATACAGGGTATGTACTTCAATATTTTTAAAGAGGCCGGTACTTTTATCGCCCATTAATTGACTAAACGATTCAGCGTCAGGGCGTGCATAGTTAAGGGTGAGCTTGCTGTTTTTATACTGATTAATGCCAACCGAAAGTAAATAGCATACACTATTTTTTGCAATGTGATCAGAAAACAGTTCGGCTTTGTTTGGGTCGGATTCAATATTGTCTTTATTACTAGCAGTAGCCATGAAGGTGTTGTTCCCACTAATCAAATTCACTTCGTGTTTGTAGGTAGTAGATTGCCCCCTTGTAGTTGGAAAAGTTAAGGCTTCGCGTTGAAGCGGTATACTTTTTCCGTTGTGAAAAAGTTTTAGGTTCGTTGCTCCTGCACCATTATCCAACATGCGAACATATACATCGGCTTTGCCGGGAGTAGTAGGGATGATCGCCACTTTAACAGTTGGTGGTGGTGCATTTTTAAGTTTACCCTGAATGCTTTTTGATTCTTCTTTGCTGCCTCGATTTTGAAAAATTTTAGGTAGCAAATCAGGGCGATAAAATTCCTGAAAGAATTGATCAACAGCATATGTTTTTAATCCACTTACAAAGTGAATGTGTTTACGGGCATCATCGGTACCATTAAAATATCCTTCTGGATTTTTTACCATCCAGTCTTTTTCGCCTAAGTGAATATGTTCAAAAAATTCTTTTCCATTTGTTAAGTCCCAGCATTTAGTAACACCATCAACGCTATGGCTAATTAACATTTTACTATCGGGGCTAAAAACCAATGAAGTTACTTCGGCTTTGTGTCCTTCGAAGGTGCGCATTAATGTGCCGTTTGCACTGTCCCAAGCGCGTATAATACGATCAGCCCCGGCCGCATAAATAAGTTTATCGTCTTGACTGAAGACGGCTATGTGCACTGCGCCCTGATGCCCTTTAAACTTTCGGATCATCAATCCTGTGCCTACATCCCACAGCCGAATACTGCCATCCCAACTGGCACTTAGTAACGATTGTTGATTAGCACTTAATCGAATAGAAGAAATTACATCTGAATGCCCGATAAAATTTCGTACTTCTTTCTTGGTGTCAATCTCCCAGAGTTGAAGAGTAAAATCAAGCCGCGCAGAAAACAAGTAAAGATCATTAGGATGAAAAAGCATACTGTAAGCAGAGCTGTTTTGAAAATCAAAGTAGCTAAGCATTTTTCCAGTGGAAAGATTATGTACACGCATGGTGGCATCCCATCCGCATGAAGCCACTAATGTTTCGTCACTATTAAATTGAATATCAAAAATGGGTTCGCGATAGCTTTTAATTACCTGAAGCGAATCTCCGCTCTCCATATCCCATAAAATAATTTTGCCATCACCTCCTCCGGTTAATAATCGTTTTCCATCTTTTGATAGCGCATAACAGAGTACTGCTTTTTTGTGTCCGACATACTCCATGATTGTTTTTCCAGAAACAATATCCCATCGCTTTACTTTCGTACCGAATTTTCCTTTGATTAGTGTTTTTCCATCCTTCGATAGGAGTAATTGGTTTTTGAATCGAATGTATTTGGCGATGGCCGATTGCCAGTAAAAATTGGGATCATAGTTTAAGCCACCTTGGTCGCGTTGGTTGAGATACCCAGTTAATATGTTTTCTTTTTTTGATGTCGTAATGTTCCATGAGAAGGCAGTGTTATTGTCGGTGCCCACTAGAAGTGTTTTATTGTTTATGTTAAAATCAATTTCATGAAAGGCAGCTTTGTCTTCTGCATTTAAAGTACCCACCACATTACCGTGCTGTTCATCCCACACAGTAATATTTTTTTCAGTGGCAATGGCAATCCTTTTT
>CAYNKN010000055.1:10238-12626 GCA_964397805.1 uncultured Chryseolinea sp.
TTTCCATCATGGCTAATGGCTATGCCTGAGAGATCTTTAATGTCTTCGTAATACGTTTTGATAAGTTGTAAACTGGCTAAATCATATTTTCGCAGCGGACCATTATTGGAAGCCATATAAAGCGCCTTGCTATCTTTACTAAAAATTACTTTTGTTCCGCAGCCTCCACACGATCCGCTTTCGTAACTAAATGTACTTACCTTCTCCCATGTAGCTGTTTTGTAGAGTGTAGCTACCTTGTTATCCTCACCGAAGGCAGCCCAGTTTCCATCGGCACTAATGGCCACATGTACACCAAGCCCTATACCTTTGTCTGGTGAAGCTTCAATTTTTTTGATGAGTTTTTTTGATGTGAAATCATATACCGAAACTGAATCTCCATATCCACCTCTTCCATAACCCGCTACAATAAAGAACCGCTGTTTCGGGTCGATGGCAATACTGGTAATAATTTCTTCTGTTTGAATAACAAACACTTCTTTTCCATTGGCGATGTTCCAAAGCCGTACGGTTTTATCGTTGCTTCCAGTTAGTAAGTACTGACCATCGGCAGTAAATTGTAAAGTACGAACTGTTGCCTCGTGCCCTAAGAAACTTCTTACTTCTCGTCCGGTACTTATTTCCCACAACTTGGCTGATTTATCTTTACTACCAGTAGCCACATAGTTACTATCGCTGCTAATGGCTACAGAAACTACGGCTAACTCGTGGCCTTTTTGCAAAATTGTTTCAAGCGATTGAGCCACGCTAAGGGTCGGCAATAAAAGTAAAATGAAAAGACTTTTCATAAACTGTACGATTAAAATGAATGGTGATCGAGTATATTGAAAACGTGTAGTAAAAATCAACTAACGGTATGTTAAGATTTTTCAACAGCATCAGCTATTGTCTCTGATTCTTCGCTGAGGTCTTCCCATCTGGCAGGTTCGGTGTTGTGCAGGTACTCGTATATTTTTTGTTCTACCTGTTTTAGTTTAAGCGATTTGAGATACTTGCCATTTCGAGCTAATACCAATCGACCTGTTTCTTCTGAGATGGCCATCACTAGTGTATCGGTATTTTCAGACATGCCCACTGCTGCGCGATGACGCATACCAAAATGTGGCGGTAGATGATCGTTTTCACTAACCGATAAAATACAACGCGCGGCCTTTATTCTGCCCTTGTGAATGATAACCGCTCCATCGTGCAAGGGGCTATGCTTATCAAAAATAGAAAGTAGTAATCGTCTGTTTACTACCGCATCTAAAGCATCGCCTGTCTCAGCATAAAATTTCAGTTCTGTATCGCGCGAAAAGACTATTAGTGCTCCGGTTTTGGAAGCTTTCATTGATTTAGCGGCTTCCATAATTTCGTTGATATCCAACTCATCGGCATGATCTTGCCCCCAACTTCCTAGCGTTTTAAAAAAATTCTCTCGAAACTCAGTCCCTCGTCCAATAACTAATAAAAATTTTCTGATTTCAGGCTGGAACAAAATGATCATGGCGAGAACCCCAACACCCATAAACTGACCAAGAATGGTGGCCAACAACTCCATTTGTGCAGCCCGCACAATAAGGTAAATAAGGTATAGAGCCAGAATTCCTAAAAATATATTTACGGCAATACTTCCCCTAATCAGTTTGTACACCTGATACAACAGTATACTCACCAAGGCGATATCTACAAAGTCGACCCAGGTAACTTCTAGAAAACCTATTTTAAAGAGAAAAATCATTGATAACAAAGGTATTAATTGTGGTGGAATGTAGACAGTTATTCGTGTTTCGCTTTTGTGTTTTTATGGAAAGGTAGCGCGAAACAAGGTAATGGCTTGGTGCGCTTCTTTCACATCGTGCACACGTAAAATGGATGCACCTTTTAAAAGCGCAATGGCGTGTAGGGTAGTGGTTCCGTTTAGTGCATCTTCGGGTGAAATAGAAAGTGTTTTCCAAATCATTGATTTTCTAGAAAGGCCAACGAGTAAAGGCTTTTCTAAAATCTTTAAGTAATCCAGGTGTTTAAGTAATTCAAAATTTTGCTCCTTGGTTTTTGCAAAGCCGAAGCCAGGATCGATGATGATGTCTTTTACTCCAGCTTGTTGAAGTTGAAATATTTTTTGATGAAAATAATCGGTCACTTCTTTCACCAAATTTTCATAAGTAGCTAATCCCTGCATGGTTTGGGGTGTGCCCAGCATGTGCATAACAATGTATGGTACATCTAACCGGGCTATGGTGGCAAACATGTTACTATCCTGAGAACCTCCGGAAACATCATTAACTATAGCTGCGCCTTCGGCTATCGCTTCTTTGGCTACGCTGCTTCTAAAGGTATCTACAGAAATGGTGGCTTCCGGAAAATTACGAGCGACTATTTTAATAGCTGGTATTGTCCGTTTTAATT
>CAYNKN010000056.1:0-12487 GCA_964397805.1 uncultured Chryseolinea sp.
GTAGGCTAACTCTTCTGCCGAGAGTCGTGGTTGTTTATCTGGACGCTCATACAACACCAACCATAAGAACAACCATAAAAACCCAATGCCTCCAATAATAATAAACGCTGCTTCCCATCCCCAATTTTTATAAATCCACGGCACAGTAAGCGGTGCTAAAATAGCTCCGATGTTCGTACCTGAATTAAAAATACCAGTTGCCAACGAGCGCTCCTTTTTTGGAAAGTATTCAGCTGTTGCTTTAATAGCTGCCGGAAAATTTCCTGCTTCACCAAACGCCAGTAACGCACGTGAAAACATAAAGCCCGCTACAGAAACCGAAACGGCAGCAATACCAAACCAACCTAATAGAGCAGATATAGATTCGCCAATTGGAATAGCCAACGCATGCACTACTGCTCCTAACGACCAAATGATAATCGCCCAGCCATACCCCCATTTGGTTCCCAGCTTATCCACAAAGCGACCAGCAAACAACATAGAGATCGCATACGTAAATTGAAACACCGCAGTGATGTTAGCATAGTCGCTGTTCGTCCATCCAAAAATTTCCTCTAAGCGTGGTTGTAATAAACTAAGTACTTGGCGATCGAGGTAGTTAATGGTAGTGGCAAAAAAAACGAGGGCGCAAATTGTCCACCGATAGTTACCAATACTCTTGAGTTGCTTTTCCACTGACATGGGGTTGTAGTTATAGTTGGATACCGAGTGTTATCAAATTGTAGTTATAGCTTAACCTGCTGCACTAATCGCAATGCTTCTTTTACGCGCGCCTCTAGTAAATACCAATCTTTATTATTCATAATTTCTTTTGTGAATAACTGTGAGCCCAAACCAACGCAGTGGGCACCCGCTTTAAACCAAGCTGATAAACTTGCTTCGTTAGGTTCTACTCCACCGGTAATCATCAATTGAAGATCGGGGACGACTGGCATAATAGACGAGACAAATCCGGGGCCTAATACAGATCCAGGGAATACCTTGATTATTTCCGCGCCTAGTTCCTTAGCCGTAACAATCTCTGTTAATGTGGCACAGCCCGGTATCCATAGTTTATCGGCTTCATGACAAATGGGAGCCATGGAAGGTTTAAGTATTGGTGATATGATAAAATGCGCACCCGCCTTTAAAAATTTATGGGTTGTGTCATCATCCATGATGGTTCCGATACCTAACATCAAATCGGGATAGGAATTGGCTACCGAAAGCAATGCTGTAAATACGTCAAACGCATTTTGTTTTCTGTTGGTAAATTCAAATACACGAACGCCACCTTTATAAGCCGCTTCAATTACCTGTGTTGCTTCTTCCGGATCATCGTGTGTAAATAAGGGCACGATGCCTGTTTCTTTCATAGCCGATACTACTTGTTGTTTTGTAAATGTCATGCGTTATTAGCGTAAGAGTTTTCCAATATTTTCACCTTTTACTAAGTTCTCTACTTCGGATACAGTAACCAAGTTCACATCACCTTCAATACCATGTTTTAATGATGATGCAGCCGTAGCAAATTCTACTGTCTGTTGATCCGTCATGTTTTCGAGCCAACCATAAATCAGTCCGGCCATAAACGCATCGCCACCACCTACCCGATCAACAATATGTGTTAGATCATAGGTACGCGAAGTAATGAGCTCTTTACTATTCCATAATTTTCCAGCAAGTGTATTGTGTGATGAGCTGATCGACTCGCGATGGGTAGAAGAAATTTTCTTTACTACAGGGTTCTCTTTTATTACTTGTTGGCAAGCTGCCTCGAAGGTATCACCCGTAATACCTAAGCTGTTTTCAAAATCAGTAATACCACCGATAATTAAATCAGTCATCGAAATTAACGCGGGCATAATATCGCGTGCTACTTTACCATACTGCCATAAATTTCTGCGGTAATTAATATCACCCGAAATAATCATATTATTTTTTCGTGCTGCGGTAATGGCTTCTGCACATACATCTGCCGCACCTTGCGATATGGCTGGTGTAATGCCTGTCCAGTGAAACCAACCAGCCCCTGCAAACACGTCATCCCAATTAATCATACCGGGACGGATATGCGCAAAAGCCGAATCGAATCGATCGTAAACAATTTTAGATGATCGTTGCATGGAGCCATTCTCTAAAAAATAGAGCCCCATGCGTTCGTCTCCATATACAATATGTTTTGTACCTACACCATACTGTCGAAGAGTTTGTGTAGCAGCCGTACCTAAATCATTTTCTGGAAATCGTGTAATATGCTGTGTTGGAATTCCCCAAATACTTAGCGAGGCGGCAACGTTAGCTTCCGAACCTGCATAACATACATTGAAATTTTCAGCTTGCGTAAAGCGCGCATGTCCGGGTGTTGATAACCTCAACATAACTTCACCAAACGTTACTACTTTTTTATTCATTTTCGAAGATACCAATTCGTTAAACACCTGCAAATGCGCTGAAGCCACCATCGACATGCACGACAATACCTGTTACAAATTTCGCTGCATCTGAACATAGCCAAACCAATGTACCTCCTAACTCATCAGGCTCACCAAACCTAGCAAACGGAGTTTGTCGAATAATGGTATTTCCTCTGTCAGTTAGGCTACCATCTTCCTTCACTAATATTTTTCTATTTTGTTCCGTAACAAAAAAGCCGGGAGCAATAGCATTTACGCGAATACCTTCTCCATATTTCTGAGCCATTTCTACCGCCATCCATTGTGTGAAATTACTAACTGCGGCCTTCGCTGCCGAATAGCCGATAACACGTGTTAGTGGCTTGCCTGCTGCTAAAGAAGAAATATTAATAATTGTTCCTTGCTTTTTGCTCACCATTACTTCGCCAAAAACCTGAGAAGGTAATACGGTGCCAGAAAGATTTAAGGCCACTACCTTATCAAAATCATCCATCTGTAAATCAATAAATGATTTATCGGGAGGGATGATAGCACCGGGCATATTACCACCAGCACTGTTCACCAAAATATCGATGGCATCATATTTTTGTATGATTGCTTCACGCGCTGCCACCAATTGCTCACGATTCAATACATCCGCAGAGATTCCAATAGCCTCGCCACCTATTGTAGTAATTTCTGCTGCCAGTATATCTGCTTGCTCTTTTCGTCTTCCAAGTATCACCACCTTTGCTCCTGCTCCGGCCAATGCCTTGCACATAGAACTTCCTAAAACACCGGTTCCTCCGGTTACAACGGCCACCTTACCCGCCAAACTAAAACTGTTTAAATACGTCATCTTTACTGTTTATGAATTAATTTTTATTGCATTTCGTGAAGCGTTACTTGCATAACAAGCCTCAATAATACGAATACCATCGGCCGATTCTTGTGGAGGTACAGCCAATGTTTTTTGATGCCGAATGGACTCATACAAGCTATCGTAAAAGGCCAGATAGTTACCCGGAATAGTTTCGATAGATCCTACGAAATGAAGATCGTTTAGTGTTGTATTGAGTTTTCCCCAAAACGTTTTTTCGTCTACACCCCAACCAGCTTTGCCGGGTATATCACCATCTTTTAATGCTTGCTCTTGTGGATCGATACCATACTTTATAAAAGATCCATGCGTACCATGTATGGTATAACGTGGTCCTTCTTCACGCACCAAGTAGCTGGCTTTTAACGTCACTTGAAAAGTTTTGTAATCTAATCGGATATCATAGAAGTCATCTACCTTACCTAACGGTCGCTGAATGCCGATACGCGCATCTACTTCTTGCGGTAATCCGAACAAGACAAGCGCTTGATCAATCATATGCGAGCCGAGATTATATACAATACCTGTACCCCTGCCGATTTCTTCTTTCCATGTATTCGCTTCAACAAAATTTCGAAAGCGATCGTAATGCATTTCTACAGCTACTACTTTACCTACCAACTGATTATCGATTACTTTTTTCAGCGTCAAAAAATCGCCATCCCATCTTCTATTCTGAAACACAGTTAATAATTTTTTATTTGCGTTGGCTAGTTCAATCAGTTGTGTTGCTTCGTCAGCGGTTACGGTAAAGGGTTTTTCTACTACCACGTGTTTACCCGCTTCCAATGCTTTCCGGGCAAAATCAAAATGGGTATCGCTTGGAGTATTCACAATCACCAACTCAATATTCGGATCTGCAAACACATCTTCTACTTTTTTTAACGAGATAATATCCGGATATCGAAACTTGGCATTGGCTACCTTACGTTCTACTGTGGCGTACAAATTAAAACTGGGATGAGCCTGTAACAACGGGGCATGAAAAACCGACCCTGACATTCCATAAGAGAGTAAGGCTGTACGAATGATCTCCATTATAATACGGTTATTGGCTTGCGTGACGTTTTGAGAGTACTAATTTTTTTTAAGGTAGTGAAAACATTCATTTCTGCTGCATGCCAATCTTTGCGAATCAAGGCATCTTTCGAAAAAAATTGAACACCCGATTTAATACCGATACTGCCCGCATCAAACCAATTGGCTAATTGATTTTGATTGACATCTACTCCGGATGGAATAAAATCGAGTTTAGGGAATATTTTTTTTTGTTCCTCTACAAATGAATAGCCTAATATATTTCCGGGAACGATGGTAACAATCTCTGCTCCATACAACTGCGCTATATCTATTTCTTCGGAGGAAGTACAGCCGGGTATCCATAAGGCATCATAACGTCTGCATGTTTCTGCCACATCAGATTGTAAAAATGGTGATGAAATGAAAGAGGCACCTGCACGCAAATAGCGTTCGGCCATCACTTTGTCTAGCACAGTACCAGCCCCTAAAACAAGTCCGGGAAAATCTTGCAAATGATTGGCTAGGTAACCAAAAATACGCAAGCCTTTATTATCGCGCTGATGCATGAATTCAAAGACCCGTATTCCACAGCGATAAGAAATTCGGATAAGTTGAAGCAATACCTCTACCTCTTGATGGTAATAACTCGGGATAAGCCCCGATGATCGAATAAAATAAATGATATTGTTTTTTGAATCCTTCATTTTATTCTTCTATCATCGCTTCGATTTATTTGAAATTGCTTACATTGCGCAATCGATTGCGCAAGTTACACCAATAATCCATATGGCCAATAGATTTTTAAAAATTCACCCTGCTGATAACGTACTGGTAGCCCTCACCGATTTACGTGCAGGAGAACAAATTTCCGCTAACGGAAATACACTTACACTTCATGATGATGTTCAGGCAAAACATAAGTTTGTTGAGCAAGCTATGCAACCCGGTGATGAGATAATCATGTATGGTTTGCTAGTAGGTAAAGCCTTACAGCCAATACCTCAAGGAGGAGTTATAGCCACGCACAATGTAACGCACGAAGCTTCCTCGTATACGGAACGAAATGCAAACATCACCTGGAATGCTCCCGATATATCGAACTATAGGGATAAAACTTTTTTAGGATATCATCGTGCAGATGGCCAAGTGGGCACAGCCAACTATTGGATTGTATTGCCCATGGTGTTTTGCGAAAACAGAAATGTAAACGTTATCCGCCAAGCCTTTGAAGAAGAACTCGGTTTCGGAAAACACAATGCATACAAAAGTTATGTAAAATCGCTGGTCGATTTATACCGCGAAGGAAAAACAGAAGCTATTGAATCGTTTACCTACAGCAATGGAAACACAACAGAAAAATCAACCTTGTTTCCCAACATTGATGGTATAAAATTTTTAACTCATGAAGGGGGATGTGGTGGTACGCGACAAGACTCAGATGCATTGTGTGCTTTGTTGGCGGGTTATATAAATAATCCGAATGTAGCTGGAGCAACTGTGCTTAGTCTGGGTTGCCAGAATGCACAAGTGGCAACACTCCATGAAAAATTAGCTCAACTTAACAGTAATTTCGCAAAGCCTGTTATTGTATTAGAACAACAACAAGAGGGCACAGAAACAGAATTACTCACGCAGGCTATTCGAAAAACATTTCTGGCGCTGGTCGAAGCAAACAAACAAGAACGCAAGCCTGCTCCATTAAGTAAATTAGTTATTGGCTTGGAGTGTGGTGGATCCGATGGGTTCTCTGGTATATCAGCCAACCCGGCTATTGGTCATACATCCGACTTAGTGGTAGCGCTTGGTGGCACAAGTATTCTGGCTGAATTCCCTGAACTTTGTGGTGTAGAGCAAGAACTAATTAATCGCACCATAGATGATGCCACGGCAACAAAATTTACAGCCTTAATGCGCAAGTATTCAGCAGCCGCTGTTTCTGTAGGCTCAGGCTTTGATATGAATCCATCGCCTGGAAATATTAAAGATGGCTTAATTACAGACGCCATGAAATCTGCAGGTGCCGCAAAAAAGGGAGGAACATCGCCCATCACTTCTGTATTAAATTATACAGAGTATGTACATAAAGCAGGACTAAACTTATTATGTACACCTGGAAATGATGTTGAAAGTACAACGGCTATGGCAGGTTCGGGTGCTAACATTATTCTTTTTACTACCGGATTAGGTACACCTACAGGAAACCCAATTACGCCTGTTATTAAACTTTCATCGAACACAAAGCTCGCACAAAAAATGTCGGATATTATTGATATTGACTGTGGACCCGTGATTGCCGGTGAGAAAACAATCGAAGAAATGGGTGAGCAAATTCTTGATTACATCATTGATGTAGCCAGCGGAAAAATTAAATCTAAAGCTGTTGCACTTAATCAAGATGATTTTATTCCGTGGAAGCGTGGGGTTTCTCTTTAGTAAACTAAACGGTTACGCTACTGTCTCAAACAGACTAGTCTATCCATTAGCCGCTAACTCGTGGTTTAATGGATGAGCGTTAACTTCCTTATATGCTTGGCTAATTTTTTGATTACTTACTTCACAACAACACTCTTCTTCTTTACTTCGTCACTTACTTTTATTTCTTTTGCTTGATCGTAAAAGTCAGCTTTCTGTAATTGTATCTGATGCGTAAGTTCACCTGTAACCACTACACCTTCTGTAGCCTGATAGCTAAATCCTGAAACAGTACTATTCTTTGTGTTCTTTAATTGAAGAGCAGCTCCTTGAGCAGCAGCAATATGCACCTCTTTAAACTGAATACCTGTGGCATCAATTACCTCAACACCTCTTTGGGCAGTTATCGATACATTGGTTAAGTGAATATTTTTTAAATTCATTTCGGGAAGACCTTGCAAAAAAATGGCTCTACCCGCACCTCGGCAAACAATATCATTCATATAGATATCTTTAAACGAAGGTGTTTCGATTGTTGCCGCGGGAATGCTGGCGACTTCCTTTTTGTTATCAGCAACTGTTTCTTCTGATGTAGGTATCGGTGAGTTTCCGCCATAGTATAAATCAAACAAAATAGCTTCAGCCGGTATATCCATCATGTAAATATTGCGGATGTAGATATTCTCGACCACGCCTCCCCGACCGCGTGTACTCTTGAAACGTAGACCAACATCGGTACCAATAAACGTACAGTTTGAAATGTCTACATTTTTTACTCCGCCCGACATCTCGCTGCCAATTACAAAACCACCATGTCCATGATAAACAACACAATTTTTTACAATAACATTTTCTGTAGGTATACCCCTATCGCGACCGTCTTTATCTTTGCCAGATTTAAAACAAATCGCATCATCGCCAACATCAAAACTACAGTTTTCTATTACTACATTTTTACACGATTCTAAATCCAAACCATCACCATTTTGCGAGTACCACGGATTTCTAATCGTTAAATTTCGTAAGGTAACATCTTCGCTCATGAGTGGATGAAGACACCATGCCGGAGAATTTTGAAACGTGGGACCATCTAGTAATACGTTTTTGCAATTCACTAAACTAAGTAATACAGGTCTTAAGAATTCGTGAACAGCTTCAAACTCTTCGCGCTTTGTAAATGGAGGTACATTGAAATTACCTGTTAGCTTTGCTGCTTCTCTTGATTTAACAGAAGGATACCACGTATTACCGGCATCATTTACTACTCCACCAGAGGCTAGTAGTTTTTTCCAAGCATCGGTTGTGAGCTTTGACTTTTTTACCGGACGCCAGGCATCACCCGATCCATCAAAAATACCGGTTCCGGTAATGGCTACATTAATCAAATCTTTTCCGTAGATCGGTGATATACAACGTATCGTATTTAGCCCTTCGAAAGAGGTTTCGATTAAGGGATACTCGTTAATATTAGTGCTGAAAATAATCAGCGATCCTGCTTCCGCATGAAGATTAATGTTGCTCTTTAATTGAATAGGTCCTGTTAGCCAAATGCCTTTAGGGATAATTAATTTCCCTCCCCCACGTTTAGCAAGCGCTTCAATGGCATCGGCAAAAGCTTTTGTATTTGATGTTGTTCCATCAGGCACACCACCATACTCCACAATTGAAATTTTGTTATCGGCAAAAAAAGGTAGTGCTACATTAGGCATGGCAAACTTTACACCCTCATAATTAGATGCCGGTTGTGCCCATACATTTACAGTAAGTAATGGAGCTATAATTAACAAGTATACATGTGATACTCTTTGTTGTGAAGCATGTTTGATTGTCCTTTTAGTATAGTTCATATGTTTATAAATTAAGAAATAAGGTAACGCAAATACCTATCCCATTTTTCACTTTATGTTAGTTGATGCTACTTAGCGTTATTCAATTTTCCAATCACCAAAAATTTTATTTACCGTATATGCTGTCACCTCGCTGTCTTGAAGTTGATGGCTCCAACCAACCCGATGGCTAGGCTGTGCTCCTAGGCCGCTAGATTTATACTCAGCATAAAATGTAGTTTTCTCTGCATCGGATTTATTCCAGTTATGCCATCCTGCTGGAGTAATTAATCTATCCATAAAACAATTTACAAAAACAGTTTTGGCAAACGGGCGCCACGGTCTGCCTAAGTAAACACTACCATCTGAAGCATCGCCAGTTATGCTACAATTAATAAACACAAAACCGTAGGGATTGCCCTCTAGCGTAGAAGCCGCAGTAATGTAAAGTCCATTTTTTTTTATAAAAATTGTGCAATCTTCAAAGACTGCTGTTGACCATCCAAAAATATAATCTACAGTTCCTTCAATGTAGCAGTCCTTATAATATTGTCTGCTCTTTTCGCCATGCGGATAAAGGGTGTCTTGAAATCCGAGAAATCGGCAATTCATAAATTTTACACGATCGCCATCGATACGCACAGCTACAGCCTGCCCCACAGGCCCTGATGAATTTTCGAATGTTAGATGTTGTGCGGTAAAGTCATCTGCAAAAACAAAAAAACTACTGGAGCCTGTTGTACCTATGGGCTCACCAAATGGATTATTTTTTGCAGCATAATCATCGTATGTTAAAATAGTTTGCGCTGCATCTTCTCCTATCAACAACACATTCGTTTTAGAGCTGGCTAAAATTAATTTTTCTTTATAAATACCTTTCTTCACGAAGATGGTGGTAACCTTTGCGCGATAGTCGGGCACAGCATTAAACGCCTCTTGCACAGAAGTAAAATTACCCGATCCGTTTTTATCCACGACAAAATCATACTTTATAGTCTGCGCGGTTGTACTTACTGACCATGCGAATAAACACGCTATCGTAAAAAATCGAATCATTTAGTAAGTATCTCATTTAAGTAAACCTCTACATTAGTATACTGCTTATGTAATGAGAATAGTGCAGCATCTTTTGGATCGTTTGGGTTGAGTTTGTTTTTTATTTCCCACGCATCCGGCATGCCATCCAAATCGGAATCTTTTGCAGGGATTGCTGATTTCAACTCGGGCCATCCACCAACATCTTTTTGAGAATCGATAATTCCATTTTTAGCAGAACCCATGGTTGATTTCCCACTCCTTACTTCTTCTATAATTCGTTGGTCAATTGCATCACGTTTATGACTTGCTCCGGCATGCTGCAACACTGCATGGTAAGCATCGGTTGCATGTTGAAGTGTGATATTTGAAATGGGATATGCCTTTGTTACAATTAATGAATCCACGTAATCAGCCTTCACACCAAGCCAATTATCTTTTGTGATGAGCTCATTGCCATCAAAATAATTTCCGGTAATAAAAAATTTACCATAGGGCTGTGAAGGGTTTACCATCCATGGCTTATTTGATTTTGTTGCCGATCCTGGCTTGTAGTAATTATTAACCATATTGTACTTTCCCTTCTCACCGCCATACGTACTATTACTACCCCAGTTAAAGATTACGTTGTTTGAAAAATCAACCAACTCATCTGCTGAATTAGGTGTGGTAGCAGAGCCACTAAATCGCGGTAATCTACTGTTATGACTAGCTAACAAATTGTGATGAAAACTCGCATTCATACCGCCCCAAATACCACCATACCCGTGATCACCTTTTTCATGAACGGAGCTATTCAGCCCTTCAGAAATAATGCACCATTGCATGGTGAAATTTTTATTTCTATAAAACGATGCACATTCATCGGTTCCCCAACTGATGGAACAGTGATCAATAATAACATTACTTTGTCCAACACCCGATAGCGCATCATCTTGCTCACGCTGCTCATCACCCAATCTGAAACGTAAATATCGAATGATAATGTTTTCTCCCTTTACTTTAACTGCGTAGTTACGCAAACAAATTCCATCGCCCGGTGCTGACTGCCCAGCAATAGTAAGATTACCATGATTAATATCTAAAGTAGATTGTAATTCAATCGTACCCGAAACTCCAAACACAATAATGCGAGGATCTTTTTTGGTAACGGCTTCGCGCAAACTTCCCGGACCGCTATCATTTAAATTAGTTACTATATAAACCTTTCCCCCTCTACCTCCAGTAGCATAACGTCCAAAACCTTCTGCGCCAGGAAATGCTATGGGGTCATCTGGTAGTGCTTGCATGACAGCTGCCGACTGGCAAGAAAATACTACACATACTACTATCAACACACGTATCATACATTATTACTTTAAGGGTTCTACCGTAAACCAGTCTACATCCACATAACCCGAATCATTAATTTGGGTAGTACGCGTGCAAAATATTCCTGCTTTAGCCCCAATCCATTTTCCGGGTGTTGCTTTAAATGATTCTTGTACTTCAATAAATTTTTTACCGTCTAAGCTATAACTAAACCTGCACCATGCCCCTTTCGTAACTTGCAGTCTGAAAAAGATTATCGATTGATCAATCATGCGAATAACCTTTTCTTCTGGCAATGTTCCACTCATAGACTTATTACAAACTGTATGTACTAAACTTATACCTTTTGAAGTATGCTTTAATTCGAGACTGGCATAGTCTTGACCCATACCAATCATTCCGGCTCTTTCATTCTCTAATTTTTTATTCGGATAAAAAGATAACTTGGTTGTCATCATAAATTCTTTGGCAGGAAATTTTTGCAAGAGAAGATTGGGGACTTCTGATAAATTTTTCGCTTCGTCAGGAATTTTAGCAGTATATAATCGAAGTGAACCATTCGTAGCATTTATAAAAGACCATGTTGCTTGAGGATTGGCTTGCCATTGCCATTGCAAACCAAAAAAAGCGTGCGTAAAATCGTCACTCTCTAAAGGCGTAACGATCGGATATACTTTACCTACACTTGGCTTTTTGTGAAGTGATACGGGTTCACCTGTGCCATCACCATTTTTATCGATACCAATTACCGGCCAATCATTAATCCACTTCATGGGTTGTAAGTGTACAATTCTTCCATACGCTTCTTTATCTTGAAAATGAATAAACCAATCTTCTCCAGATTTTGTATCGACCCATGCACCTTGATGAGGGCCATTAACAGCAGTAGTGCCTTGCGCCATTACTACTTTACGTTCATACGGGCCATAAATATTTTTTGAACGCAATACAACCTGCCAACCAGTAGACACACCTCCTGCTGGTGCAAACAAATAGTAGTAATTATTGCGTTTATAAATCTTAGGGCCTTCAATAGTTGGGTCTAGTTCGTGACCATCGTACACAATCGTTCCCGCATCGAACGTCTTTGTTCCGGCAGTATTTAATCTCTTTATCACAAGTATACTTTTAATACCGGCACGGCTACCCGCATAAGCATGTACTAAGTATGCATGACCATCCGTATCCCACAGCGGACAGGGATCTATCAAACCCTTTCCTTCTTCTACTAAAATCGGATCACTCCAAGGACCTGTTATTTGTTTGGCTTTTGTGAGGTAAATACCGAAATCAGGATCTGGATAATAGATATAAAATTCATTTTGATGATACCGAATAGAAGGTGCCCATACACCGTTACCGTGTTGAACTTTTTCAAAGTGATCAACAGGAGTTAATCGATTGAGTGCATGGCCAACGAGTGTCCAATTAACCAAATCGTTGGAGTGTAAAATCGGAAGACCTGGCACTGTATTGAAACTTGAAGAAACCATGTAGTAATCATCACCTACCCGACAAACATCCGGATCGGAATAATCGGCATGAAGAATTGGGTTTTTATACATACCATTGCCCTGATCGGACACCCACACTTTTGACACATAGGGCTTCGGTTGTGCACTAACGAA
>CAYNKN010000057.1:0-12475 GCA_964397805.1 uncultured Chryseolinea sp.
TCTTTGTGTAGACCTTTGTGCCCTTAGTGGTTAATATACTATATTCAAAGCGCGTGGGCTTTTTTCCATGAGTTAATGATCAACATCCAGCAGTTCGAGGATATCTGCCAGGGCTTCAAAATCTTTTAAACCGGGTCTGATTTCCGAGCCACCTTGTAGTGCGATTCCTGCTACCGTATTTTCTTCAAGAGCTGCTTGAACCTCATCAACTGTACTTACAGCTTTTAAAATCGGATGACTTGGATGGGTAGCATGGTTCGTGATTAGGTAATCCGGACTCCATTCATTCAAATTAAAGGACTCGTCTGTATCAGTAAGGTTTAGAATAAAGGGTAGTGGTATGCTTCTAAAGAGCTTTAATTTATTGATACTTAACTCCAGTAAATCAGGGCGATACAGCTCAATCAGTTTATCTAATACTGCAGCATCTTGTAAACCATAAATTTCAGCAACAACTTGAGGGCCGGTTATCCAACCTCTAATTTCTTGAAACTGCTCCGGACTAATATACTGCGCTTGTCCTTCAACAACTCGAAAGCCCAGCAGATCGACACCCATACCTGCGCAATATCGCGCATCGCTGAGGTTAGTAATTGAACCTACTTTAACAAACGTTTTTAGAGGCATAGTATAAATGGTGGAGAAAAAATAACTTTGTAATCGAGTTGGCCAAAATTGAGGCTGTAATCAGGAAAAACCAAATTATTGGGTGAGGCATTTAATAAAATATAGCGTAGGAGTAGTGGTGGTGTTGTTGGTTGGATGTAACCTCAATGATGAAGCAAGGCTTAGGGATATGGGCAAAGCTTACTTTCCTTTACAAACCGGAAATTTTTATGTGTATGATGTGGAAGAGACACGGTACCTATTAGGTGAGCCAACCGACCTAGCCTATGAATTGAAACTGGCCGTTGTAGATTCTTTTAAAAATGAGTTGGGAGGCTACACTTACATTCTCCACAGAAGTAGACGCAATAGTGCAGCTAATCCCTGGACTTACCTTAATACTTTATCGGTACGTGTTGATAGCCGCGAGCTAATTTTGAGCGAGGGGAGTACACCGTTCGTTCAATTACGATTTCCGGTTGCCCGCGGGTTAATGTGGGATGCCAACCGGTACAACACACGCGAAGCAGACGAATTTACCATTACAGAAGTAGGTAGCGCATACGAGGTAAATGGCGTAACCTTTACCGATTGTTTAGTTGTTGATCAGGAAGACAATGATGATGTGATTGTATTCTTTGACTCGCGAAAAGAAATATATGCGCATTCGTTAGGGTTAATTTATAAAGACAGTACCAGCCTGGAGTATTGCACCACCAACGATTGTCTGGGTCAACAAAAGGTAGAGCAGGGGGTTATTTACAAACAACGCATTAAACAGCATGGGCGTGAATAGGACTATCCTTGTAATATTTTTGATTGTTTGTTCCAATACGGCTTGGGCACAGGTTAACCGCTACATGGTTTTTTTTACGGATAAGGCTGGCTCTACCTATACCACAACTAATCCAATTCAATTTTTATCCCAACGTGCAATCGACAGAAGGCTTACGCAAGGAATATCGATAACGGAGCAAGATCTTCCGGTAAATGATTCGTATGTACAAACTTTACGCGATGAAGGTATCAACGTGTTTTTTAAGTCGCGGTGGGCAAATGCAGTTTTAGTCCAAGGCGATGCAGCCATCGTACCAGTGTTGGAAAGTCAACCATTTGTAGATCGAGTAGAACTAGTTGCACCATCGGCAAGACTGCTAACTAGCGGAAGAAGAAAGGCTGATCAACGGATTAAATCAACCAAATCATTGGGAGCAACGGCTACTCAATTGCAAATGCTAGGCATAGACGAGATGCACTCAGCCGGATTTAAGGGGCAGGATATTATTATTGGTGTGTTCGATAGTGGCTTTCAAGGTGTGGATGTAACTGAACCGTTTCAACATATTTTTTCATCGGGACGAATTGATTTAGCGGCATCCAAAGATTTTGTTTTTAACACGAGCAATGTATTTCAATATGACGACCACGGTACCGAGGTATTCTCGGTAATTGCTGCGTTTCAAGATGGCGCCTTTACAGGCGGAGCATATCAGGCCACCTATCAACTTTATGTTACCGAAGATGTAAGCACAGAATACCGCATTGAAGAATATAACTGGTTGTTTGCAGCAGAACGAGCCGACAGTGCTGGGGTAGACATTATCAATTCTTCACTCGGCTACTACGATTTTGATGATGCTTCCATGAACTACACCAAAGCGAATATGGATGGTCAAACTACGGTTGTTACACGGGCTGCACAATGGGCTGCCGATAGAGGGATTATTACTGTTTGTAGTGCCGGCAACGAAGGAGGTATAGCATGGCAAATTGTTACGGCTCCAGCCGATGCTGCCGATGTATTAGCCATCGGTAGTGTAAGTAGTTCAGGGATTCGTGTTGGTTCTAGTTCCAAAGGTCCTACTGCCGATGGACGAATAAAACCCGATGTAGCAGCTATGGGATTAAACACCAGCGTTATTCGCGCAAGTGGTTCGAATGGATTTGCCAGCGGTACTTCTTTATCTGCTCCGTTAGTAACTAGCTTGGTGGCTGGTGTTTGGCAACGCTATCCGCACCTAACCAATTTAGAGGTCATGGAGCTTATTCGAAACACAGCATCACAAGCTACCTCACTCGACAACTTAGTGGGTTATGGTATTCCTAACTTTACGGCTGTGGTAAATTTTATGGAGCAGCAACCCCAGGAAGAAGCGTTTGTTGTTTATCCGAACCCGGTTTATAACGATTCGATTACGATACGTCCTGCCGACCCAACGGAGGTAGCGATAGAATCTTGCAAACTAGAGATTGTATCATCTGTTGGACTTTTGGTGTATTCACAAGATGTTAACTTTTCCTGGACGAATCGCGCACATACTATTGATATGGCTACAATGGCTGCCGGGTTGTATTTTGTGCGTATAAAACTGCCCGATCGCATGTATGTATTTAAGATTATAAAGGGCTGAGCTTTTTCGGGAGAACACGTATTTTTACCACTTACCTTTTTTTAATGACGACACCTATTATCGCACCTTCTATTCTTGCGTCCGACTTTGCTAACCTCGAACGCGAAATAAAAATGATTAATGCCAGCGAAGCCGATTGGATTCATGTAGATATTATGGATGGTGTTTTTGTTCCGAATATTTCGATGGGTTTACCTGTTGTAGAGGCTGTTAATCGCCATGCTACAAAACCACTCGATGTACACTTAATGATTGTTGAACCAGGTCGGTATGTGGAGGCATTTCAAAAAGCTGGAGCCTCTATTATATCCGTTCATATCGAAGCCTGTCCGCACCTTCATCGCAATATTCAGCAAATAAAAGATGTTGGCTGTAAAGCGGGTGTTGCTATAAACCCGCACACTGCCATACACCAATTAGAAGATGTTATTGCAGATATTGATGTCGTCTGTGTAATGTCAGTCAATCCAGGTTTTGGTGGTCAAAAATTTATTGAACACACTTATCAGCGCGTGGCTGCTTTAAAAGCGCTGATAAAACAAGCGAACGCAAATACCTTAATTGAAATTGATGGAGGTGTAAACCAAAAAAATGCACAGGCGTTATTGGATGCAGGAGCAGATGTATTGGTAGCTGGCAATTTTGTATTCAGTTCGCCAACACCTTTAAACGTTATTAGTGCGCTAAAAAAAATAAAATAATTTGGTAGAGTATCAACATTAGTTTTTGATTAGGCTGATCAAGCTCATACTGAAACGGCAAGATTTTTGTTTTTTTTGTGTTCGACAAATTCTTACCCTATGCAAAAGATAATCCTCACACTGTTTTTACTTTCCGTATTACTTTCTTGTTCGCGCACAGTAACACGTATCGACCCTGCTACACAAATCGATTTGAGCGGTCGTTGGAATGATACCGATTCACGTATGGTGGCCGATCAAATGATTCACGACTTGTTTGAAGCTGGTACATTTAAAAACTACACTCAACAACTGGGCAGAAAACCGGTAATTGTAGTAGGGCAAATACGCAATAAAACTTCTGAACATATTGATGCGGCCAACTACATTAAAAAATTTGAAATCGTTATTCATAATTCGGGCATTGCCGAACTGGTAGAGTCTGATGAATTCAGAGACAAGCTTCGCTTAGAACGCGCACAACAACACGATTTTTCTGATCCGGCAACGGTAGCCCAATGGGGCAAAGAAATTGGTGCCGATGTAATGCTCTTTGGCGAGATGACCAGCGAAACAGATACGTACAACAAAAAGCGATTAGTGAATTACATCACTACCTTATTCTTAACAGACATAGAAACGAATAAACGTATTTGGTATGGCCAACGTGAAATCAAAAAGTTTGTAAAGAATTAAGCTATACGCGAGGAGGTTATCCTACATACGCGTCTCTTAACTATTCACCACGAACACGCCCATGAATACCCGGTTATCACAAACGTATAGTGCAAGTTTACTTTTGCTGATTGGCTTTGTACTAAACTCTTGTGCAACCTATTACCATAAAAATGTTGACTTCAACCAGGAATTTCAAAAAGGCGATTTGCGTGTGGCGTTAGAGACACTCAAGAAAAATGATAAAGAAGCAAATGGAAGAACACGTTTTATTTATTACGCTAACAATGGCTTGCTCCACGCTACATTAGGACACTACGAAGAAAGTAATGCCTACTTTGAAAAGGCATTTATTTTTGGTGAAGATTATCGGATTCAATACCTGAATGAAGCAGCATCATACTTTACCAATCCAATGGTAACGATGTATCGGGGTGAGGATCACGAACATTTAATGGTACTTTATTATAAGGCCATTAATTTTTTAAAAATGAATCGGCACGATGAAGCACTAGTAGAATGCCGCAGACTAAATATTCGATTAAATCAATTGAGCGATCGGTACTCATCCGAACAAAAATTTAAGCGCGATGCATTTATTCATACGCTAATGGGTATCATCTACCAATCGGCAAAAGACTATAACAATGCATTTATTGCGTATCGAAATGCAGTTGAAGTATACGAGGAAGACTACAGTCGTATGTTTGGTATTGATGTACCAGAGCAGGTAAAAAAAGATTTACTCAACACAGCTTACTGGACGGGCTTTACGGAGGAGTTCGAAAAGTTTAAAGAAAAATTTGAGATGCCAACCTATACGCCCAATAAACCAGATGCCGAACTCGTATTTTTTTGGCACAATGGTTTAGCGCCTGTAAAAGATGAGTGGAGTATTAATTTTATGATTGCTCCAGGCCCGGATAATATGATGATTTTTAGTAACCCGGAGTTAAATATGACCTTTCCATTTCGGGTAGATAATGAAAAGGACAAACGCGATTTATCTTCGCTTCAGGTTTTTAGGGTAGCTTTTCCAAGGTATGTCGAACGACCATCGTACTATACCAAAGCAAGTCTTTCAATTAACGGTTCTACCTATCCATTGGCATTAACCGAAAGCATTAATCGGGTTGCATTTTATAGTTTACAGCAACGAATGTTTCAAGAATTTGCTAAGGGGCTGTTACGAGCCGCATTAAAAAAAGCGACTGAACAAAGCCTTCGTAAAGAAGATGAACGATTAGGAGCTTTGCTTGGATTGGTAAATGTAGTTACCGAAAAAGCCGATACGCGAAACTGGCAAACCCTTCCGCATAGCATCTACTATTCGCGGTTACCACTTCAGGAGGGTGCCAATCAAGTAACCTTTAAACTCGATGCTGGTAGGCAGTTAGCCGAACATAACTTTACGTATCAAGCTCGAAGCGGACAAACACTATTTCACACATTCTCTTCGTTAGAAACCACATCAGCACCATACCGATACTATTAAATGGTTTCGATTAACTAAAGATGTTTATCTATATGCTTTCAAATGTTTTTGCTGAAATTGGCGTAATAGGATGATTCCGCAATTTAATTTACCTTTAGCACCCAAAAGCCAGATTGTTAATGGCTTACATTTTTTAACTTTCAGCGCCTAAAACCCATTTTTTCTGAAGCGTTACGCGGCAATATGTATCTTGTTTTTTGTTGGCTTGGCTAGCATGCCAGAAGCATTGGCGCAATACGAAAACGAAAAAGAAGCGTCTATTCCCTTGGAATACTTTTATGTTAAACGAAGAGGAGGAAAGCGCCTCATTAATCTATTTACCATTGGCCTCAGTACAGGCGTAGGCAGGACTAACTTCAAACACAAATTAGATGGTTTTGGTATACTCCAAAATCCAGACTCCATACCTAAAATTTTTACCAACGGAGATGAAACCGCAGGATACAGCAACTGGTTTAATCGATCTACTTCATCAACCAATACTACGCAACCCGGCTATTTTTCTGTTGACTCCGATACCGATGATAACATCGGGTTTAAAAGTAAGGCTTTTAATATTCCGATAAAGGCAACGATACATGTGGAGATCGACCGCTATCGAATTGGTGGCGGGTATTCATTTGAGTACATTAACTTAAATGATTTTAATCCCATTTCGAATGGCGAACAGATTAACCGCTTTACCCCGGATGTCTCCTCGTTTTTTATGCAGAAATACTTTGCCATGTTGGGCGGATCGGTTTATCGCTATTATGAATATGTGCTGGTAGTAGATGCGAACATTGGTGGATATACACTCGGTAATAAATTCGATAACAGCATCATTAAGCGAGGGATGTATTTTAATTTGGGTACAGCAGTGGAACGTGAGTTCTCTGAATATTTTAAAGTATTTATAAGACCATCGTATGAGTTTAAAGGTTATCGGTTAAATGTACCTGAAACTTCTAACGAGATCAACCACCGCATGAATGCGTTCTATTTGAATGTAGGTGTTACCTACCGATTTCCAGAGCTCCGGAAATGTTATGAGAAATCATGTAGAGCACAAATGAATCATGCCCATGGCAATCGTGAATATAGAAGCAGGGCGCATCCCATCTATAAAAAGCAAAATCCACACTATGGCGAAAATTACCCCAGCTTGATTAAGTACAAGGGTAAAAACAAGAAAAAATTAAGTCCGTATTAGCGTGTTCGGTTACGGAATAAAGGTTAAGAAACCGACCGTGTAAATCGAAACAATCGACCACAAAACCAGCTGAATTTTTTTACGGTAGATTAGATACCTGCACCGTATTTTTTCGGTTAGAATAAAAGTTCTATACGCCACAAAAGGCAGCCTACTAACCGGTTAAAAAAGAGTCTAAAATTTATCAATTTCATTAGCAAAAGCTTTCGAAAATTACTTTATGCTTTCTTGATTTTAGGCTATCTTGCACGGCTCTGACAGGAGCCCTACAACATAAACTTTTAGATGCAGCATGGCTGACGAAACAACTGGCTTGCCACAAGGCAGACAAAGTATAATTCCCATTAATATTGAAGATGAAATGCGCGGAGCCTACATCGATTACTCGATGTCGGTTATTGTTTCGCGCGCCCTACCCGATGTGCGTGATGGATTAAAACCCGTACACCGAAGAGTGCTTTTCGGTATGCAAGAGCTGGGTGTAAACTACAATAAGCCTTATAAGAAATCGGCCAGGATAGTAGGAGAGGTGCTGGGTAAGTATCACCCACACGGTGACTCATCGGTTTACGATACCATGGTGCGCATGGCGCAAGATTGGTCGTTGCGTTATACGTTGGTTGATGGGCAAGGTAACTTTGGTTCCATCGATGGCGATTCACCTGCGGCTATGCGATATACCGAAGCACGACTTCGCAGAATTGCTGAAGAACTACTGGCAGATATCAATAAAGATACAGTTGATTTCCAACCTAACTTTGATGACTCGCTGACAGAACCATCTGTACTACCCGGAAAAATACCGAACCTGTTAATCAATGGTTCTTCGGGTATTGCCGTAGGTATGGCTACGAATATGGCACCTCACAATTTAACGGAGGTGATCAATGGTATTAACGCCTACATTGATAATCATGACATTACTATTCAGGAGTTGATGCAACACATTACCGCACCTGATTTTCCTACCGGTGCTATTATTTACGGACACTCTGGAATTCACGAAGCATTTATGACCGGTAGAGGTCGTATTGTGGTGCGTTCAAAAGCAGAGATTGTTACTAATGCTACGGGTAAAGACCAGATCATTGTTACCGAAATTCCCTACATGGTGAATAAGGCGATGATGATTGAAAAAACAGCGGCTCTTATTAACGAAAAAAGAATTGAAGGTATATCCGATATCCGCGATGAATCAGATCGTGATGGATATCGGATTGTATATGATTTAAAGCGCGATGCTATTCCAAATATTGTATTAAACAATCTGTTTAAGTACACGCAGTTACAATCGTCATTTGGTGTAAACAATGTGGCCTTGGTAAAAGGTAGACCGATGACGTTGAACCTCAAAGATCTGATTAAATACTTTGTTGAACACCGTCACGAAGTAGTGGTGCGCAGAACAAAGTTTGAATTAGCAGAGGCAGAACGCAGAGCACATATTTTAGAGGGATATCTTATTGCGTTAGATAATCTGGACGAAGTTATATCGCTCATTAGAAATTCCAGAGATCCGGAAATTGCCAAGAATGGATTGATGGAACGCTTCGGACTTTCTGAAATTCAATCGAAGGCTATTTTGGAAATGCGCTTACAACGGTTAACCGGATTAGAGCGCGATAAAATTCAACAAGAGTATCAAGAGATAAAAGAATTGATCGATCGGTTAAATGCTATTTTGGATAGCGAGCCAATGCGAATGCAAATTATTAAAGACGAGCTGAAAGAAATTCAAGATCGTTATGGTGATGCACGCAGAACATTGGTAGTACCTAACGAAGACGATATTACGTTTGAAGACATGATTCCGAATGAGGACATGCTCATTACCATATCAAATCAAGGTTATGTAAAACGTACTTCGTTATCCGAATACCGAACACAGGGAAGGGGAGGTGTTGGTTCGCGCGGAGTATCAACCAAAGAAGATGATTTTACCGAACATCTTTTTGTAGCGCAAGCACACAACTACTTATTAATTTTTACCGATCAGGGTAAAGTATATTGGAAGAAAGTATACGAAATACCCGAAGGCAATAAAACTTCGAAAGGTCGTGCTATTCAAAACCTGATTAATATAGAACCAGGTGATTCGTTGCGCACCATTATCAACATTAAAAATATTACAGACGAACAGTATATCAACAACAACTTTGTTATTCTCTGTACTGAAAAAGGTGTGATCAAAAAGACATCGTTGGAAGCTTACTCCAGACCACGACAAGGGGGGATCACTGCTATTACTATTCATGAAGGCGATCGTTTATTAAATGCATCGTTAACGAATGGAAGTAATCACATTATCATTGCCAAGCGCGAAGGGAAGGCCGTGCATTTTAACGAAGCCGATGTTCGACCGATGGGACGTACGGCTGCTGGTGTTCGTGCTACCACACTTGAATCAGAAACCGATAAAGTAATTGGTATGGTGTGTGTAAATCGCGAAGATGCAAACTTATTAGTTGTATCTGAAAACGGTTATGGCAAACGTTCACTCATTGATGATTATCGCATTACCAAACGTGGCGGTAAGGGTGTGAAGACACTAAACCTCACGGAGAAAACTGGCAAGCTTGTTGCCATCAAGGAAGTGGTTGATGATGATGAGTTAATGATTATCAATCGCTCCGGCATTATCATTCGAATAAAAGTAAGTGAACTACGTATCATGGGTCGTGCTACACAAGGTGTGCGACTAATAAAACTAAACGATGATGATCGTATTTCATCCGTAGAGAAAATCAAAAAAATTGAAGCGATAGATACAGCTACTCCAACAACAGAAACAGAATCAGAAACTGAAACTGAAACTGAAACACCTACTGAATAACGTAAACAATTAATAAATTACCATAAACCTGTATACAACAATGAAACGGATTACACTTGTACTATTGATGTTGGCTACTGTTGCAGCATATGCGCAAAAACCAGTTAAGCCGAATATTAATAAAGCACTCGCCCTTTGGAAGGAAGGAAAGCTTGATGAAGCACAAACGATGATTGATCTCGCCACTACGTATGAGAAAACCATGAACGATGGTAAAACATGGTATTACCGCGGACTAATTTATGCTACGATCGATACAACTTCTAACGAGCAGCATAAAGCTTTATCAGACAATGCATTTGCTATTGCCATGGAGTCGTTCGAAAAATCAGAAAAACTATCGAACGGAAAAAATGAATATTTTATTAATGATGCCATGGGACTTCCCGTACTTAAGTCTCAACAGTTGGCCATCCTTTCTAACTCATATTTAAATCATGGTGCTACCAAATACCAGGATGATGATTTGGAAGGAGCGATCGTTGATTTTGAAAAAGTTCAACGCATGAGTCCGAAGGATACCATTGCGTATTTCTATGCAGGCTTTGTAGCTAACGCGATGGAAGATTATGATAAAGCGATCAGCAACTTTAGAAAGTATGTTGATGAGGGAGGAACTTCTGCCGATGCTTATTCCATGTTGATAAACATTTCCAGTGGACCAAAAGAAGATAAAGAAGCTGCGTTAAAAATAGCCCGCGAGGCAAAAGCTAAGTTTCCGAAAAACGGAGACTTTCCAAAAGTAGAGATTGGTTTGTTAATAGACTTAAAGCGAATTGATGAAGCCAAAAAAGGTTTGGAAGATGCAATCGCGAGTGAACCCAAGAATAAAATACTTCATTTTTATTTGGGCTATGCCAACGCTAGCTTAGAAAATTTTGAAGCGGCAAAGAAAAATTATCAAGATGCCCTGAACATCGATCCGGAATATTTCGAATCACAATTATACCTTAGCAAGCTGGTGTATAATGAAGCAGCAATCGTTAAGAAAGAAATGTCGAACTTGGGTATTTCTGCCGCAGACAAAAAGAAACGTTTTGAATTAGATAAAACGCTAGTAGAAAAACTTAAAGTAGCGCTGCCGTATTGGGAGAAAGCTGAAAAGATTAATAATTCTGATCAGGAAGTTTTAGATACGTTATATGCGATCTACGCTGACTTAGATGATCAGGCAGGTATTAAGCGCATCGAAAAGCGTTACAAGGAACTAGGTATGGATGTAGAGTAACGAGTAGGTGTAGTACCACAAAAGAGGGCAGCATACTTATGCTGCCCTTTTAGTTGACAATTCTATTTAACATAATATAAATTATATAACAAGACTCTTGTTAGTAATGTACTCGTTACATAATAAGCCGTTATTTTAAAGAGCATAAGCGATTGATATTTAAGGAATATTGCCCGAGCGTTAGCAATACAAGCCGCAACAATTCCGATACGCAACCCCAAAGCTTGCATCACTAATGCTTTCCCGAGACTTCAAGAGTAAGCCTGAAAGCCTTGTTTTTGGCTTGTTTTGGAATCTTTTCATTGAAAATAACGAATTCAGAACCTTTAGACCGAAATTTGGGGTTATCTTAGCTCTTGTAAAGACTTATGCCCTTAAAATTAAATAGGAACAAACTTAAAATTGCGCTGGCGCGAGTCATTGCACCTTGTGCCTTTTGGTCTTATGCCTCAGTAAGTCCATCTGAGATTTCTGACGAAAATTTAATTGAAGCTGTTCTTATTCATGGAAACGATCCTTTAAAAAGCAGACTTTTTCAGATATTCAGCAAAAGTAAGATTAGGAGCGTTTGGGAACAGAAACTAGTCATTCAAGATTCGCGCTTATTCCATCTTAACAGAAAAATTGCCTCGGAATTATTGCATCTAAATAATCCGGAATATCATATACAACAAGCATACAAGAAATACAATTTATATGACAGGTTTAGCGCCTAAAACGCTATCCATTTTTGAGGCTGTTTCAACTCTTTCTTGCATCCAAAATTTTGCACTCGTTGGAGGTACTAGCATAGCTTTACAAATTAATCATCGCCTAAGTGAGGATTTGGATTTTTGCAAATGGGTCTCAATATCTAATGTTGCCAATGGCATAGAACTAAAGACCATTGAACAAGAATTGAAACGTAAATTTGGGGATGTTAAAACGAATCAATTAAGTTTTGATCAGGTTGATTTCTATACCCAAGGAGTTAAGCTGACATTCTTTAACGAAGTTGGATTTAACGTTCCGCATTTTGAGCCAGTCACATTTCAAGGGAATATCAAGGGTGTGCCTCTTGAAGTCATTGGAAGTATGAAAATTAAAACCATGTTTGAGAGGAACACATTCCGTGATTATTATGACATATTTGTTCTCTTAAAAGAAGGTATTGTTTCAATTGATTCATTAATAAAATCCTCCATCTCATACCATAGCAAGTTGAAGGAGAAGATGATTTTAAATCGGCTTCAACGATGGGAACAAGTAAATGATGAGAAAGGGTTTATTCATCTTTCACCGAAATATAATGTTAGCATCAAAGAAATTGGTGAGTTCTTAGTTAAGATCACATCGAGATAGCCCCCACCCCAAGC